>JAFGBH010000010.1 GCA_016933215.1 Deltaproteobacteria bacterium
GCTTGCAGCGGGGTTAGCGAGCGAATAAAAAATTAAATTTTCCTTAACAGTCGGAGATTCCCCGCAACTTGTTGCGGGGAGCTTCAATCATTCCTTTTCTTCTACGAGCCTTTGAAACTCGTCTTCATTGAGAATACTTATGCCGAGCGATTGGGCCTTTGTGAGTTTTGACCCGGGTTCTCTCCCCTCCACGACGAAATCGGTATTTTTAGAAACCGATGATGTCACTTTCCCCCCGAGCGACTCTATAACAGTCCGTGCCTCATCTCTGGTGAGACTGTCGAGCGTTCCCGTGAGAACGAATGTTTTACCCATAAGATGAGTCGAGGGTCCTTCGTAGCTCGCTTTCAGAGGAGCAATTCCCGCTTTCAATAATCTATCTACGATAGTTACGTTAGACGACTGACTGAAAAATTTGATGATGCTCGATGTGACTTCAGGACCTATTTCGTTGATCAAGAGCAGTGATTCTTCAGTCGCACTCATGACATCTTCAAGTGACGAGAAGTTCTTCGCGAGTATCTTGGCAACATGTTCTCCCACATGCCGTATTCCCAGTGCGAAAATAAATTTTTCAAGCGGTGGGTTCTTCGATGCCTCGAGAGCTGCAAGAAGGTTATCCGCAGACTTTTCGGCCATCCTTTCCAGTCCCATTATGTCATCTTTCTTAAGATAGTAAAGATCAGCCGGATCTTTGATCAGCCTTTTCTTCAGCATCTGTGATACAATTTTTTCTCCCAACCCCTCTATATCCATGCCGCCCCTTGAAGCGAAATGTTTTATATTTCCCTTGATCTGCGCGGGACAGTCGAGGCCGATGCACCGGTGTGCTGACTCCCCTTCGAGACGGACGATTTCAGATCCGCATTCGGGACATCTGTCGGGCATTTTGAAAGGTGTTTCGTTGCCCGATCTTTTGGATGTGACGACTTTGACAACTTCCGGTATGACGTCGCCCGCTCGCTGAATGATGACGGTGTCTCCTGCGCGGACGTCTTTCTTTTCTATTTCGTCCAGATTATGCAATGTGGCACTGCTTACCATGACACCCCCGACATGAACGGGCTTCATTTTTGCAACAGGCGTGAGAGTACCGGTGCGCCCCACCTGAATAGTAATATTTTCAATCGTTGTTGTTGCCTGAATTGCAGGGAATTTGCAGGCGATTGCCCATCTCGGGCTTCTGGCGACACTCCCGAGTCGATTCTGGAGGGCAATTGGATCGACTTTTATGACAATCCCGTCGATTTCATAGGGGAGTCTCTCCCTCTCTTCCGTCATAGTGTTGAAGTAGTCGATACACTCAGGGATGTTCTTCGCTTGTCTCACATGGGGATTAACCTTGAAACCCCATCTCGAAAGGGCTTGAAGGAATTCCCAGTGACTTTTGAAAGATATCCCATCAACGGCCCCCATGGCATAGCAAAAGATGTCCAGGGGTCTTTTTGCCGTTACGCGGGAATCGAGCTGACGGAGAGAACCGGCAGCCGCATTTCTTGGATTGGCAAAGGGCTGGTCTCCTTCATCTATTCTCCGTCTGTTGAGTCTCTTGAATTCTTCCTTTCCGATATATACTTCTCCCCTAATTTCGATTCTATCAGGTGGGTGTATTCCCTTTGTGTGATTGATCCTCAAAGGTATCGATGAAATTGTCTTCAGGTTCTGGGTAATGTCTTCGCCCTGAAATCCGTCTCCTCTGGTTGAACCTGATATGAAACAGCCCTTTTCATAAAGAAGATTAACGGCGATGCCGTCAAGCTTTGGTTCTACGACAAATGAAACAGTGTCCTCGCTTTTTAAAAAACGTTTTATCCTCTCATCAAAATCAAGGATATCATCTTCGGTAAAGGCATTGGAGAGGCTAAGCATGGGGGTTTGATGCGTAATGGACTCGAATTTTTCGAGGGGTGGCGCGCCGACACGTTGTGTCGGTGATGATAACGAAGCGGCAGGGCCTAAAATGTCAGGAAACTTCTCTTGAGATATTTTATCGTTTTTAAATTCATTTTCAAGCTCTACAAGCTCCTGCATTAAACGGTCGTATTCGGCATCGGATATCTCGGGATCGTCGAGTTGGTAGTATCGCCTGTTATGGTATTCAATGATCTTTCTCAGTTCATTGATTCTCTGTAATGACGATTCTCTGTCCATTTATTTGATGCGTTTCAGGTAAGGAATATCTTTTGATTTTTTTTTGTTATCGGGATTCTTATCGGAATGCTTCTCCTGGTTTTTTGCCACCTGTTCATTGAAGATATGATTTTTAACCCTTACGGCGTTTATGATGAAAAATACTATTACCGCCTTCTCCCACTCTTTTGTCGTATTAAATTCTTCCATCTTCAGCTTATATTTTTTCCAAAGACCGGTGAGTGATGCCTCATCGAGCGCCAAGATTCTTTCGGCAATATTTTCAAGGGTCTTTTCAAGCATTATGTATCTCTCCTGTTGAAATTAGTTCGGAGAATAGTATCGATAGAGATGTAAAAAGTCAAACCAAAAGCTTCTCAAAAAAATTCTTGTCTTTTCATCCTGTATAGCTATAATGCCACATTCATTCAAATTGTAAAATGAAGATAGGCGTTATTTCAGACACACACCTTAGATTTAGAGATGAGCAGCTTGAGAAGATCGTCGAGGATCATTTCGCAGATGCCGAGATAATCCTGCACGCAGGAGACTTGGTGTGCCTCGATATACTTGATATATTTGCAGGAAAAGAGGTATATGCAGTAAGCGGTAACATGGATTCGGATGAGGTGGTACGAGCTCTTCCTTCGAAGCGGATCATAACAATAAAGGGTCACCAAATAGGCCTTATTCACGGATGGGGGAATCCCTCCTGCATAGAAGACAGGATAAGGGAAGAATTTGACGATATAGAGTGTATTGTTTACGGTCATACTCACCGCGCAGTAAGCGAGAAGAGAAACGGTACGCTCTTCTTCAATCCGGGATCTCCGACAGATCGAAGATTTTCCCCTTATAACTCCGTCGGGATACTGGACGTTAATGAGACGATACAAGGTGAAGTAATCAGGCTTGAGAAGAGATATTAAAAGGCGAATCTAAAGAATGGATCATATACTGTCACCGGGGAGAATGAAGTATTTGAAAAGTGAAAAGCCTGAAGGGTGCATTTTCTGTAAGAAATCTATAAGGGCGGAAGATCTCGTTTTATTAGAGGGGAAGTCATGCTATATCACGATGAACAAGTATCCCTATACCACAGGTCATTTAATGGTAGTCCCATACAGGCATATTTGCGATATGGGAGAAATGACGTCTGAAGAAAAAATCGAAATGATGGATCTTGCCGATATCAGTATAGCCATACTAAAAAAAGAGATGAATCCCGAGGGATTCAATGTCGGAATGAACCTGGGGAAGGCATCCGGTGCGGGAGTAGACTGTCATCTCCATCTTCACATAGTCCCACGGTGGGTCGGCGACACTAACTTTGTAACCGTTCTTGGTGATGTGAGAGTCATCCCCGAGGATATAGATATGACTCGAAGAATCTTATTGCCACATTTTCAGAAAAGTGAGGAGGTTTAAAATGAAGCTGTTTTATACGATTATTGTGATGTTAGTGATGATTTTTGTTATAACATTTTCACTGACAAATACCGAACTCGTCAATCTGAAATATTATGGATTCATCGATACCAGTGTCGAGGCCTATTTACTCATCTTTATATCTTTTGGTGTCGGTATAGTCTTTGCCGGGTTTATGGGAATAGTAGAGAGGTACAGGCTGTCGAGAAAGGCTGCGCGACTGACGAAAAAAATAAAACAGCTGGAGAGGGAGCAGGCAAAAGGCGAAATAGTGCCCCTTAAGGTTGAGGAAGGAACTGCTGAAAAAGCGTAAGAGTGAAATTTATTGCAGACAGGAACCTCGGAAAACTGACAAAGTGGCTTCGTGTACTGGGGTACGATACTGTCTTCTATAGAGAGAATATCGATAGAGATTTTCTCAGAACCGGTGAGAAAGAGAAGAGGATTGTTCTCACCAGAAGAAGGGACATGGCTCGAAGGAACTTCTCGGGCCGTATGGTAATAATTTATCACGACAGGGTATATGATCAGATACAGGAACTGAGAGAAAAGGCTTCACTTGATCTGAACGCGCGAAACCTCTTCACTATTTGTCTCGAATGCAATCAACCTTTACAACCGATTTCAAAGGAAAATACAGCGGATAAAGTGCCACCCTATGTCTATCAGACCCAGGATACCTTTCTCACCTGTCCTGAATGCGGAAAGATATACTGGCCGGGAACTCACAAGGAAAATATTTTAAGACAGCTCAAAGACCGCAATCTGTTTCATCGCCCTTGATCTTATCGATGGCGTGTTCCAGCGCCGGTATGATAAACGAGAGATTCTCCACTGCACCTTTGGGACTTCCCGGCAGGTTTATTATGAGGGACTGTCCCCTTATCCCGACGATGGCGCGGGATATCATGGCGTGGGGAGTCTTCGCACCGCTCTCCCTTCTCATGACCTCCGCCATTCCCGGGATTTCCTTTTCTATTATTTCCAGCGTGGCGTCAGGAGTAAGATCTCTCGGACTGACACCCGTTCCTCCCGTGGTGATTACAAGGTCTAACTTCTTCCCGTCCGTGTATTCTGTCAGCTTTTGTTTTATTATCTCTTTCTCGTCGGGTATTACTTCATACTCGATAACAGTTGCAGACATCTCTTGTAAGACTCGGATTATTTCCCTGCCGCTTATGTCATCCCTTTCACCGCGCGATCCCTTGTCGCTCACAGTTATAACTCCGGCGGTAATCAAAAACCCTAATCCTCCTTTTTCGATTCGGCGATGATCTTTTCCTGAAGATTTCCTGGAACTTCTTCGTAGTGAGATATGGTATGGGAAAAAGTGCCCCGGCCGCTTGTTATTGAGGTAAGAATTGGTGCGTATTCGAGAATTTCAGCGAGCGGTACCTGTCCTTTTATTAGTGAGTTTCGCCCCTGCTTATCCATTCCAAGAACCCTGCCGCGCCTGCTGTTCAAGTCTCCGATGATGTCTCCCGTATATTCGTCAGGGACTTCGATGTCGATATTGACAATAGGTTCGAGGAGTGTCGGCTGGCATTGCATAAAGCCCTTCTTGAATCCCATAGATCCCGCTATCTTGAAGGCCATTTCGGAAGAATCAACCGTATGATACGAGCCGTCAACGAGAGACACCTTTACGTCAACAACAGGATAACCTGCGAGAATTCCTTCCCCCATTGCCTCGACGATTCCCTTTTCCACTGCAGGAATATATGTCTTTGGTATGACACCGCCTACAATCTTGTCGGCAAATTCGAAGCCTTCGCCTCTCGGAAGGGGCTCTATGTCAATCCATGTATCACCGAACTGACCCCTGCCTCCCGATTGCTTTTTATATTTTCCCTGTATGTTTATCTTGGTCTTTATCGTTTCTTTATAGGGAACCTTGGGTTGTTTGAGGATCATTTCGACGCCGAACTTACGTTTTAATCGTTCTATGGTAACATCGATATGCACTTGTCCCACGCCGGAAAGGATAGCTTCCTTCGTCTCTCTATTTCTGCTGAAAAGCAGGGAGGGGTCTTCTTCCAAGAGCCTGGTAAAGGAGGAGACAATCTTTTCTTCATCACCCTTTGATTTTGGCTCGACGGCATAAGAAACGACGGGATGAGACGGTAAAATCGGTTCAAAAATAATTTGTGATTTTTCGTTGCAGAGAGTGTCTCCCGTGGTGGTTTCCTTGAGTTTAGCGACCGCCGCAATATCCCCCGGAATGAGCCTTTCTGCTGGTTTCTGGGTTTTCCCCTCAAGGTAAAAAATATTACCGGGACGTTCGGTAATTTTTTTCGATGCATTATAGAAATTTGAGTCTGAACTGAGTGTGCCGGAAAAAACCCTGAACAGTGTGAGTTTTCCCGCATAGGGATCTGCGATTGTCTTAAAAACCATGGCAGAAAAGGGGGCGTTCTCTTCGGGCGCACGCTCTTCCTCGTTGTCTGAACCGAGGATTTTTCCTGTTACTGATCCGCGGTCAAGAGGTGAAGGCATATAATCAACGATCATATCCAGAAATGGAACGGTGCCTATATTTTTGATTGCTGCACCACAGAGGACAGGTACAAGATCACCAGCTGTTATTCCTTTTCTCAATCCCTTTTTTAAATCCTCGGGGGAGAGCTCACCCTCTTCAAGGTACTTGTCCATGAGTTCTTCATCACATTCGGCGATATCTTCCACCATGGTTTCTCTATAGCTCTGGGCTGAATCAAGGAGATCCTCAGGGATGTCCTGTTTCTTCGGCTTTCCTTTAGGATCATCGAACATAAGGGCCTTCATGGTGATAAGGTCAATGAGTCCTCTGAACGATTCTTCAGTTCCTATGGGGAGATAACAGGGGGTCGCCTTTTTCCCCAGTACTTTATTTACTTCTTCGAGGACTTTGAAAAAATTCGCTCGCTCTCGGTCCATCTTGTTTATGAAGATTATGCGTGGCAATGAAAACTCGCTGGCGTATCCCCAGACATTTTCAGTCTGAAATTCTACGCCCCCAACAGCATCTATGATTATTACGGCGCCATCAGACACACGAAGACTGTATTTGGTATCAAAGGAAAAATTGGAATCGCCAGGCGTATCAATAATATTGACTTTGTGTTTGTCCCATTCAACAAAATTGGCGGCAAGGCTGATAGATATTCGCCTCTTTTGCTCTTCCGGCTCAAAATCAAAGGTAGAGGAAGCATCATCAACCCTTCCAAGTTTGTCTGATTTTCCGGTTATGAAGAGCAGAGATTCACAGAGTGAGGTTTTGCCTGTTCCACCGTGTCCTACCATTGTTATATTTCTTAAATTACTCGATTCATACTTTGCCATAGGAGTTCCTTTCTGATCACACCAGAATTGTCATAAGTGTGGATATCTATCTTATTCTGAATTTCAAAGTCAAGACAAAATGACCCTTTCAAGAGATTTAATTGACTATAAAACGAGAGTATGATATAAGAAGTAGTTCGTATAAATAGAATCAGGGGCGTGTGTAGAAATATGTTTAACATTGGAGATATGGCCGTGTACCCTGCGCATGGAGTCGGGGTTATTGAGGCCATAGAAAACAGGGAAGTAATGGGAAACAAGCAACATTTCTACGTTATGAAGATTCTCGGAAATAATGCAAAGATAATGATTCCCAAAAATGGAGCCGAGTCAGTTGGGCTGAGAGAGGTCATCACTGAGGAAGAGATCCCTAGGATTTATGAGATATTAAGCGAGAGAGATGTGCAGGTTGATAAGCAGACATGGAATAAGAGATACAAGGAGTACTGGGAAAAGATAAAGACCGGCTCGGTGTACGAGATAGCAAAGGTTCTTCGTGATCTTTTTACGCTGAAGTTAGACAAGGATCTTTCATTTGGTGAAAGAAAGATGATGGACACTGCAAAAAGTCTTTTGATAATGGAGATATCGATAGCTGCCAATTGTGAAGAAGGAGAAGTTGAAAGAAATCTTAGTAATATCTTTGCTGCATAATTGTTAATTATAAGTTTGAGTTCTTTGAAATCATACATGACAATTTCGGATAAGGGGGAATAAATGTTCCAATTTATCATAAGATTGTTGTTAATTGCGGCTTGTTCTGTAAGTGCTTATTTTATTACATTAGAATATTACGATTTTCCTTATTCTCTCATTGGTTTGGCGGTTGGTTTTTTTGTTGCACTATTGGTAATACAAATTGAACGATCGATAAGAAATGTTTCTCTCAGGGTAATTTCCGGAGGTGTAATTGGCACGATTATTGGTTTTTTTATTGCCGTTCTCTTCGTATTTGGTTTGCGATGCATACCGGGCTGGGAGAAACAAGAACTCATCCCCTGGGAATATGTCTATATCATTCTAACTCTTATTCTAGGCTATCTTGGACTCTTTCTTGGATCAAAAAAGAGCAGAGAGGCAGGCGTCTATTTGGCAGGCGCGAGGAAGAAGGACTCGGGAGAGAGTCGTGATTACAGAATATTGGATACGAGCGTAATCATCGATGGCAGAATAGCAGATATAAGCGACACCGGTTTTATCCACGGTGACCTTATCGTTCCCAGATTTGTTTTAGATGAATTGCAGCAAATTGCCGATTCTTCAGATCATATGAAGCGCTCCCGCGGAAGAAGAGGATTGGATATACTGAACAGGATGCAGAAAAGTGAAGGAATACATATCGACATCGTTGATAGTGATTTTCCGAAAATTAAGGGAGTGGATGCCAAACTTATTGCCCTGGCAAAGAAAGAAGAGGGAAAAATAATAACGAATGATTATAATCTCAATAAGGTTGCAGAGCTGCAGGGAATAAATATTTTAAATGTAAATGAACTTGCAAATGCCCTTAAACCCGTGGTGTTACCTGGCGAGACGATGGTGGTCAAGGTCATCAAAGAAGGGAAAGAACAGGGGCAGGGGGTTGCTTATCTTGACGATGGCACCATGGTGATTGTTGATAGCGGCAGCAACTTTATAGGCAAGACTGTCCAGGTGGTGGTGACAAGTGTTCTTCAGACCACTGCGGGAAGAATGATATTTTCTAATATGAAGGAATCAAATGCCGCAAACAAGTAGAGTAGATCAAATCAGTTTAAAATAATCGTAGTATGCAGCCCGGGAGTTTTCAAAACCCTGGGCTTTTCCGTATTAAAATTCGTAGAGATATGGAGAATGTCGTCGCAATTATCGTTGCCGGTGGTTTCGGAAAAAGAATGACGACGAGCATTGCCAAACAGTACCTTTTATTGAATGGTATACCAATCCTTTCCCACACAATTATGAGGTTTGAAGAAGCTTCATCCGTAAGCGACATTATCCTTGTCGTTCCTCCAGGTGATAGCGAATATGTTCAGCATTCCATCGTAGAGAAGTTCGATATTTCCAAGGTGCGACATGTACGAGAGGGTGGTTCACAAAGACAGGATTCTGTGAGGAATGGTCTTGCAATGGTTGATAACGGAGATGGAATAGTGCTTATCCATGACGGTGCAAGACCTTTCATTACCCCCGATCTTATAGATCGTTCCGTTGAAAGGGCAAAAGAATCAGGTGCCCTGGTTGTGGGAATCCCCGCCAGCGATACGGTAAAGTCTGTTGAAGAGAGAAACTGCATAAAAAAAACATTGAAAAGAGAGTCTATCTGGCTTGCCCAAACGCCACAGGTATTCAGAGTCGATATAATAAAAAAGGCCTATGAGAGGGCCTATCATGAAGGTTTTTACGGAACCGATGATGCCGAGGTTGTTGAGCGGATGGGTATATCAGTCGAAATAATGCGGGGTTCATCCTCCAATATAAAAATTACAACACCCGAGGATCTCGTGCTTGGTGAGTTTCTTATGAGGAAACTATGAGAATTGGTTTCGGCTATGACAGCCACAGGTTTGTGGAGGGAAGAAGACTCATTCTGGGCGGGGTAGAGATACCCAGCGACAGAGGGCTTCTCGGACACTCAGATGCCGATGTACTCTTGCATGCTATCGGGGATGCTATACTGGGTGCAATTGGCGATGGCGATATAGGAAGGCATTTTCCCGATACCGATGCGACCTACAGGGACATATCAAGCAGGGTAATTCTCATTCGAATAAAGGAGATGATGAAAGAACGGGGCCTTTCCATACAAAATATCGATTCCACGATAGTGCTTGAGCGGCCCCGTGTGGCTCGATTCATCGGTGAAATGATGAAAACGATAGCCGGCGATCTTGAGATTGACGAAGGTAGTGTTAATGTTAAGGCCACGACGAATGAAGGTATGGGTTTTACCGGTAGATCGGAGGGCATTGCCGCCTTTGCCGTCGTCCTGTTGCAGCAAAACCGGAAATAACCCCGTCGATATTATCCCATCGTAAAAACAAAACATTAGAGTGGAATATTGCTGTGCTTTTTCGGGAGCAGATCCGCCGTTTTGTTGCTAAATGCATTAAGAAGAAAGGCGATCTTCTTTCTCGTGTCCTTCGGAGCAATTATCTCGTCAATACTTGCTATAGTAGCTGCATCATAGGGATTTCCGAACTCCTCTTCATACAGAGCAATCAGTTCCCTCTTCTTCGACTCAGGATCTTCCGCCTCGGCGATTTCACGGCGGTATATGATACTGCATGCCGCTTCTGCACCCAAAACCGCCATTTCGGCCGAGGGCCAGGCCATAACATAATCTGCACCGAGGTTTTTACTGCACATGCCGATATATGCTCCACCATAAGCCTTGCGGATAACGACGGTAATCTTAGGCACTGTCGCTTCGGAATAGGAATAGAGGAGCTTTGCCCCATGACTTATTATTCCCGCCCATTCCTGCTCAGTTCCGGGCATATAACCCGGCACATCCGCCAATGTTACGATAGGAATATTAAAGGAATCACAGAACCTGATGAACCGTGACGCCTTATCGGAGGCATTGATATCAAGCACCCCTGCATTGAACAGTGGATTGTTTGCCACAATGCCGACGGGCTTTCCCATAATTCTTATAAAGGCGACGATGATATTTTTCGCCCACAGTTCGTGGGGTTCAAATATCTCACCATTGTCAGCAATAGAGCTCACTATTTTCCTCATATCATAGGCACGCCTGGGTCTGTCCGGAATTATCGAGTCGAGTTCGCTACATTCCCTGTGAGGGCTGTCAGTACATTCTATGACGGGAAGTGGACTGTGGCAGCTTTCGGGAAGATAGGACAGCAGTTTCTTTATATTTTCTATACAGTCTTCATCACTTTCAGTTGCAAAATGGCAGACACCGCTCTTCGTGGCGTGAACCATAGCGCCTCCGAGCTCCTCGTGAGTAACCTTTTCGCCAATGACGGTCTCGACTACTTCGGGTCCCGTAATATACATATAGCTGCTTCCTTTAACCATGAAAACCCAATCCGTTAAGGCAGGTGAATAAACGGCAACTCCTGCTGTGGGGCCCATGATGGCTGCAATCTGCGGTATATATCCCGACGCAATAACCTTTCGGAAAAAAATTCCGCCACCTCCATCGAGGGCCGTGACTCCTTCCTGTATTCGGACTCCGCCTGAATCGTTGAGAAATACCATTGGTTTCTTGGCAGCAATTGCCATATCCATTATTTTCCATATCTTTTTTGCATGCATCTCGCCAAGGCTCCCGCCGGCACTGGTAAAGTCATGGGATGCAACAAATACAGTCCTGCCATTTACCGTGCCAAAGCCTGTTATGATTCCGTCACCTTTTATCTCCCTGTCCTTCATTCCGAAACGGGTCGAGCGATGCTTTACAAATAATCTGACCTCCTGAAAGGTATCCTTGTCGAATAAAAGATCAACTCTCTCACGAGCGGTTAATTTTCCAAGACGGTGCTGTTTCGCTATCATCTCCTCGCCGCCCATGGTCATCAACCTCTTTTTTTCTTTCTGAAAGGCCTTTATCTTGTCGGCAATTATACCCATATCGATTATTTATCTCCTTCGCACTTTACGTCATTTATGCATAGATATCACGGATTTCAAAATTATTGCAATACAAGATTTACAGGCTTGACCAAATTATAAATTCCGTACTATATATGGCCCCTGCAAAGAAACACATCAACCTGAACATCATGCGAGGAGTGATTTATGAAATATCTGAATGAAGTGGATATCAAGGGGAAAAAGGTTCTGTGCAGATTCGATTTTAATGTTCCGCTTGATGAGCATTTAACTATTGCAGACGACAGAAGGATAAGGGCTGCACTTCCGACAATCAATTATGTGCTTGATGAGGATGCGAAGCTTATTATTACTGCTCATTTGGGGAGGCCTGGAGGGAAAGTGGTGGAAAGCCAGAGGCTTACACCGGTGGCAAGGAGATTGTCGAGGCTTTTGGATAGGGAAATAGTTGTTGAGAGGGACTGTATCGGAGACGATATACAATATCTTGTAGACAATATGACTCCGGGATCGATCGTCTTTTTGGAGAACTTACGGTTTCATAAAGGAGAAACGGAAAATGATAGTAGCTTTGCGAAGGCCCTCGGCAGATACGCCGATGTCTATGTCGACGACGCCTTCGGCAATGCACACAGGAGCCACGCGTCAAATGTTGGTATAACCAAGTATGTCAAGGAATGTTGTGGCGGATTCCTTATGAAAAGGGAATTAAATTATTTTAAGAGCGCTTTAAAAAAACCCTACCGGCCCCTGGTTGCAATTGTTGGAGGATCAAAGGTGTCTGATAAACTTGCCGCCCTCGTTAATCTTGTTAACGTAGCGGACAAGGTGATTGTCGGTGGAGGAATGGCCTTTACCTTCCTTAAATCCCTGGGTGTCGAGGTAGGAACATCGCTCGTGGATGAAAATCTCATTACGATGGCGCAGAAAGTTATAAGGAAGGTCAGCAAGTCGGGTGTCAAATTTTACCTTCCTATCGACTGCGTTATAGCTCAGAAAAAGAGTAAAACAGCGGTAACCAAGATTGTGCCGGTTCAGGAGATAATTCCGAACTGGATGGGGCTTGACATAGGTCCGGCATCGATCAGGCTCTTCAGCGAGGTAATAGGGAGTGCCCGGACTATCGTATGGAACGGCCCGATGGGAGTTTTTGAGATAGATGCCTTCAGCAGGGGAACCTATGCAATGATACACCGTGTAGCCGATTCTCACGCGTTGACAATCATCGGGGGAGGCGATACCGATGTTGCAGTTCACAGGGCGGGTGAAACAGACAATATTTCCTACATATCGACCGGAGGTGGTGCTTTTCTCGATCTTGTTGAAGGGAAGAAGCTGCCGGCAATTGAGGCACTGAAAAAGTGCAGCAAAAGATAGGACGGGTGATAGTAACCTGTAATGAAAGAACGATAAGGGGAAAAGGGTTAATCGCACTCATTTGAGGTTAACCCTTTTTGATTGTTATAGCTCATGAGAAATATCAAGATAACTGTTGAATATGATGGCACCGGATATCACGGATGGCAGCGGCAGCCAAACGGGATTTCGATACAGGAGGTGCTTGAAAATAACTTGGCGCTGATAACAAACGGTACGGTTCGATTAATCGGTTCAGGAAGGACAGATACCGGTGTTCATGCCGTGGGCCAGGTTGCCAATTTTAAAACGGAAACAGCGACAGAATGCCAGGGCCTTTTAAAGGGGATAAACAGTCTCTTGCCACCTGATGTCGCTGTCATCGATGTGATTGATGTTGGTGATGAATTTCATGCCCGTTATAGTGCGAAAAGTAAGGTTTATATCTATAAAATATACAATTCTTCTGTGCGATCTCCACTTTATCGTAATTATTCCTGGCATGTCTTCGAAGAACTGGATGTGAAATCGATGCAGAAGGCATCATCGTGTCTCGTCGGGACACGAGATTTTTCCTCCTTTTGCGCAGCCGGAAGTGACGCAAAAACCTATACGAGAACCGTACTCGACTGTAGTATTGTTGAAGAGACTTCCATGATCATCTTCACAATAGAGGCTGACGGGTTTTTACGCTATATGGTACGAAACATTATCGGCACCCTCGTTGATGTGGGAAAGGGGAGGAAAACACCGGAGGAGTTCATGGAAGTAATGGACAGTAAAGACAGAACAAATGCGGGTATTACGGCACCGCCCCAGGGTCTTGTGCTCAAGGAAGTTAAATACTGACAAAGGGTTCAGTATATATTGAACTGAGAAGCGAGCGAATAAAAATAAAATCCTTCCTTAATCCCGACAATCGGGATAAGTGAGTTAACGAATTTATTATCTGCCAGAAAACACAGAAAATAAATCCTAACTTACTAAACAATCTGAGATTCCCCGCAACGTGTCGGAGCAAAAGTGGAGATCCCGCTTATACGGGATTGCAGGGGGCTTCAATGTATTCATCATACTTCAGACATAGTAGTAAATGGCAGGCTTCTATGATATTTTAGACCGCAGTCGCAGAGATTTGGTGCTGCGGTTTTTTGTTGATATTATTTTCATACTGTGAAGGGGGATTGATTGTGCCGAGAAGAATAGCGGTGATGCCTGAGGAGCTTTCAAGCAGGATAGCTGCCGGTGAGGTTATAGAGAGACCAGCATCAATTGTAAAGGAATTGCTTGAGAATTCTCTTGATGCCGGCGCAACTGACATTACGGTAGAGTTGGAAGATGGGGGGAAAACACTTATCAAGATTGTTGACAACGGAGCAGGTATCCACAAAGACGACGTATCTCTTGCCTTTGAGAGGCACGCAACGAGCAAGATATATACATTCGAGGATATAACGGATTTAGACTCCTTCGGCTTCAGGGGGGAGGCGATTGCAAGTATTGCAGCTATCTCGAAAGTTGAAATGCTTACCAGGAAAGAGGATTCTCTCTCGGGCACGAGGGTACACGTTCAGGGTGGTGTTATAAAGGAAGTGGTTGATGCCGGATGCCCCGTTGGTACATCGGTGACCGTCAATGATATATTTTACTCTACACCCGTCAGAATGAAATTCCTCAAAAAAGATGCCACTGAGCAAGCCTACTGCATTGAAGCGGTAACAAGGATTGCACTCTCGAATCCCGGTACAAGAATAAAGGTTATCGCACGGGGCAAGACAGTATTTGATGTACCGAGGACCGAAAATATATTTGACAGGGTATCGCTTGTACTTGGTAAAAATTTCAGACAGAATTCGATGAGGATCGAGGGAAAAAAGGAAAGCGCACGTGTTGAGGGCTTTATATCGACCCCCGATCTTACGAGATCAAACACAAAAGGCATTTTTTATTATGTCAACCGAAGATTTGTAAGAGACAACCTTTTGAATCATGCGCTGATGAACTCATACCGATGGTTAATAGAACCGAGAAAATATCCCTCTGCCGTTCTGTTTTTCGATCTTCCCCCAGAGGACGTGGACGCAAATGTACATCCCACAAAGATGGAGATACGTTTCAGAAACTCCAGGGATATCTATGACCTTGTCATTGATTCCGTAGCGGGAACGCTGGCAATGCAGGGTCTTAGCCGGGGAAAAACGCCTGGGCAGAATGAATTATCTGACATTTACAGGAAAAGGACAGAGGAGGCACTAAAAAGGTACACGATTTCAGCGGACCCCAAAAGGTATTTATTTGAAAAAACCGGTCAAGCCAATGAGAACAGAACGCTTTTTACCGCTCCGGGAATATTTGAGGGGGAATATGCGACATCGAAGGAGGAGATATCCTTTTCATCGCTACATTATCTTGGGCAGACTATGGGAACCTATCTGATATTTTCGGACAACGATGGCGGCATTATACTGATGGACCAGCACGCGGCTCATGAGAGGGTTCTCTTCGAGAAGCTGAGAGAGCGGTCATCGAAGGATGACGAAAGACAGAAATTGCTGATTCAGGAAATCATAAGTGTTTCTCCGGGGCATTTTGGTCTCCTTATAGACAATATAGAATTGTTGGCGGATGTGGGAATCGAGATAGAACCTTACGGAGAAAATACCGTCCGTCTGAAATCGATTCCCTCGACGCTTTCAGATGTAAATGTTGAGGTATTGATTCAGGATATTATCGAAGAGATTATAAAGACAGGAAAGACACTGAAATTAGATGAGATCAGGGAAAAGATATATACCCTTTTCGCCTGTAAGGGGGCAATTAAGGCACATCACGTATTGTCTTCCGGTGAGGTTACGTCACTGTGTGAAGCGCTTGATTCCGTCCCCTTCGCCACCCATTGCCCTCACGGGAGGCCCCTTTATGTAAGGCTTGATAAGGCGGTTTTGGAGAGGATGTTCAAGCGGAGATGACCATGAGTAAAAAGGGTGAAAACCTGCCCAGTCTCGTAATAATTGTAGGACCCACCGGAGTAGGAAAAACTGGCCTCGCACTCAAGCTGGCAGAGGATTATAAAGGAGAGATTATCAGCGCCGATTCCATGCAGGTATACCGGTATATGGATATCGGTACGGCAAAACCGACTGCTGAGGAGAGAAAGCGCATACAGCACCACCTTATCGATGTCGTCGATCCCGATGAAGAATTCAATGCATCACTCTTTGTGAAGAGGTCTGAGAGGATAATAGAAGCGCTTCATCATGAAAGAAAAAGAATATTCGTCGTGGGAGGAACAGGTTTATATGTTAGGGCCCTTGTAGGAGGGCTCTTTGACGGGCCCGGTGCCGACAATGATCTTCGCGATTTTTATCATGATATGTGTGACAGGTATGGAAAGGTCTACCTGCACGAGCTTTTGAAAGCAAGAGATTCTCTCGCTACCGAAAGAATCCACGTTAACGATACAATGAGGATAATACGGGCGCTGGAAGTTTTGGAGTCAACAGGAAAATCAATCGTAACAATGCAGGGGAAACATGCCTTCAAAGACAGGGCATATAATTACAAGATAATCGGCCTAAAAAGAGAAAGGGATTTTCTCTACGAGAGGATCGACAGAAGGGTCGAGATAATGATGGCCGAGGGGCTTGTGGACGAGGTGAAAAAACTGACTCAAATGGGTTACGGCGAGTCGATGAAACCAATGCAGTCGATGTGTTACAGGCATATTGTCGATTACATAAAGGGGCGCTGCGGCAAGGATGAAGCTATACGATTGATCAAACGTGATACGAGACACTATGCAAGGAGGCAAATCACGTGGTTTAAGAAGGATAAGGAAATTTCCTGGTTTGATCCGGACAATAGTTCTACCGTGAGTAACGAGGTGGAGAATTTCTTCGAAGAACATACTATTTAGTATTTCGAGAAGGAAAAATGAAGGAACAGTTGGAGGCTATCTGTTTGAAAATAACTTGACTTCAGGGGGTTAAGGGGCTATTTATCCACCTTTCGATGGGCCGTAACTGCGGTGATGATGGATGGCATACTGAAAAAGACTGCGAGCTGTAAGATTGACTCTGTAAAGCATGAAGAGGGAGCAGCACCCTGTCCAGAGCTGAAGACCGATCATCCCTCTTTCAGTGCAGCAATGGCGGTTACGGATGGGGGAATTATGAATGCGAGAAATCTCACAACGGATGAGTGTTCTCCCCTTGGCCCCCGTATCGGGCGTTGAGGCCCCTTTGATTATAAGAGAGTTGAAAGAAACCTTGATATGTTATTGATGGAATCATGGGCGTAAGGTTTTTAACTTGCGCCTTTCGCGTATAAAAAATTTTTGGCGGTAAGTAGTATGGATAAAGAAGCTTTGAGTAAATCGTATTCGCCCCATGTGGTTGAAGAAAAGTGGTACAAGTACTGGCTGGAAGGGGGTTTTTTTGAGGCCGAAGACAAAAGCGAAAAAAAGCCTTTCTCGATCGTCATTCCACCACCGAATGTTACAGGCATGCTCCATATGGGGCATGCCCTTAACAACACACTTCAGGACATCATAATCAGATATAAAAGGATGCAGGGATACAATTCCCTGTGGATGCCCGGTACTGATCATGCCGGGATAGCAACACAGAACGTTGTCGAACAGGCGCTGGCAAAAGAGGGAATCAGCAGGCATGACATAGGAAGAGAAAAATTCATTGAAGATGTCTGGAAGTGGAGAGAAAAATACGGCGGTATAATTCTCAATCAGCTTCAGAAACTGGGGTGCTCCTGTGACTGGAAAAGGGAACGATTTACCATGGACGAAGGCCTTTCACGGGCAGTAAGAGAAATTTTCGTTAAGTTATACAACGATGGTCTCATCTATCAGGGAGATTATATTGTAAACTGGTGTCCGCGGTGTCATACCGCAATATCCGATCTTGAAGTCGAATATGAGGAAGAAAAAGGGGGACTCTGGTACATCCAATACCCCTATGCGGAAGGGGAGGGTGGAATCGTTGTCGCGACGACGCGTCCCGAGACCATGCTGGGCGATACCGCCGTTGCCGTCAATCCGAACGATGAAAGATATGAGGACGTAATCGGAAAGAAGGTAATTCTTCCTCTGATGAACAAGGAGATCGAAATAATTGCCGACGATTATGTGTCGAAGGAATTCGGCACCGGTGCCGTCAAGATAACCCCTGCTTCTGATCCCAACGATTTCGCGATCGCAGAACGCCACGGCCTCGAAATCATTGTTGTTATAGATGGAAATGGCGTTATTAATGAAAATGGCGGCGTTTACCGGGGACAGGATCGTGACACCTGCAGGGAAAACGTGGTCGAGGACCTTAAGAAGGGGGGGTATCTAATTCGAGAGGAACCCTACCTGCACAATGTTGGACGATGTTACCGGTGTAAGACCATTGTCGAACCAGCCGTATCGAAACAGTGGTTTGTAAAGGTAAAACCACTTGCGAAAGAGGCTTCGGCGGCCGTGGTAAAGGGGGATACCAGAATCATTCCCCCCATATGGGAAGGTACGTACTTTGAGTGGATGGAAAATATTCGTGACTGGTGTATCTCAAGGCAAATATGGTGGGGGCATAGAATCCCTGTCTGGTATTGTGATGAATGCGGCAAGATAATTGCGGCCGTGGAAGAACCCCAGGTATGTCCGGATTGTGGCGGAGGGTCTCTTAAGCAGGATGAAGATGTGCTGGATACCTGGTTCAGTTCAGCACTCTGGCCCTTTTCGACGCTCGGTTGGCCCGAAAAGACCGAGGCCCTGGAGACCTTTTATCCCACGTCTCTCCTTGTTACCGGATTCGATATTATATTTTTCTGGGTGGCTAGGATGATGATGATGGGGCTTTACATAATGAAAAAGGTTCCCTTCAATGACGTCTATCTTCACGCCCTTGTGCGAGATGAAGAGGGGGATAAGATGAGCAAGTCCAAGGGGAATAGTATCGATCCCCTTAAGATGATTGATCGTTACGGAGCAGATGCATTCCGTTTTACCCTTGCTGCATTTACGGCCCAGGGAAGAGACGTCAAGATGTCGGAGGCGCGTATCGAGGGCTATCAGCACTTTGTAAATAAGATATGGAATACAGCGAGATTTGCCTTCATGAACCTGGACGATTACACAGAGAAAGGGGAGAAAGTCAAGGATAGTGAGTATTCTCTGGCAGACAGATGGATCAAAGACGCTCTCAACCGAACCATACGGGAGGTTTCGAGTTCCCTTGATGAATACAGATTTAATGACGCCTCGGGAGTGATATATCAATTTGTCTGGCATGAACTCTGCGACTGGTATCTGGAAATGATAAAACCGGTACTTTACGGCAACAATTCACCCGAGAGGAGACTCGCCGCCCAGGAGACGCTTTATGATGTGTTTGAGAAGACGATAAAACTTCTTCACCCCTTTATTCCATTCGTAACGGAAGAGATATGGCAGAAAATGAAGGTGGCGGAAGGCACTTCCGTCATGGTGAGTGAATTTCCCGCGGAAAGTGAAACATATGAAGATGGCGATGCCTTTCATCGAGTGAGCGTCCTAAAGGATATAATAGGGAATATACGGAATATACGGGGAGTTATGAACATACCTCCCCCCAAGAAGCTCAGGGTTCTCCTCTCCGTTCCCGACAGGGAGTTGCGCTCAATTCTGGATGACGGAAGGGAGTATATCCTTAACCTTGCAAATCTCCAGGAACTCTCAGTGGAAGGAACGGTTGAAGAGCCGAGGGGAGTTGCCACGGGTATTGTGGGTTCCATAAAGATATACGTATTTCTGGAAGGAATGGTTGATATTGTAGCTGAGAGGGCTCGACTGGAAAAGGAGATGAAAAAACTTTCAAAAGATCTTGTTAATGTCTCCAAGAAACTGAATAACCGTGATTTTATGGAGAAGGCCTCTGAAGTGGTAATCCGAAAGGAAGAGGCAAAATTCGAGGAATTGAAAGAGAAAAACAGGAATTTGGAAGAGGCCTTGAAAAAGCTGCAAGAGATCGAGGAATAGGCAGAATGTTTCGGGATGTCGGACTGGGAAAACTGATAGCGAAAGCCCTGGAAGAAGACGTGGGGCACGGGGATGTTACGACATCGGCAATTCTGACCGGTGATGAACGTGGCACTGCACGCGCAGTTGCAAAAGAAGATATGATAATTGCGGGAATCGATGTCTTCAAAGAGGTGTTTCTCTCTGTGGATTCCGATATAAGTTTCCATACAGATTGTCATGATGGAACGACTGTGAAAAAAGGGGCCATCCTCGCTGAGATATCAGGGGCCATTAGAAACATACTTACTGCCGAAAGGGTGGCCTTAAACTTTTTTCAGAGGTTATGCGGCATTGCGACGCTGACGCAGAAATACGTTGAAGCTGTGAAGGGCACCGGGGCGAAGATTATCGATACGAGAAAAACAACCCCCGGCCTTCGAGACTTGGAGAAATATGCCGTGAAGATGGGCGGAGGATTCAACCACCGATTCGGGCTTGATGGGGGAGTATTGATCAAGGATAATCACATCAGTGCCGCAGGCGGAATAACGAGTGCAGTGAGAGGCGTTCGCAATACTATCCCCCTTACAATGAGAATAGAAGTTGAGGTAAATGATCTGGAGGAAGTCGAGGAAGCCCTTGCATCGGGTGTGGATATCATCATGCTCGATAACATGAAACCAGAAGAGATGAGAAAAGCGGTCTTGCATATCAATGGTAGGGCAATTGTTGAGGCCTCAGGAAATGTAACGTTAGGAAGAGTAAGGCAAATCGCCGAGACAGGGGTCGATTACATTTCAGTGGGGGCGCTCACACACTCAGCTCCAGCGGCAGACATATCTCTCAACATAACAATGGTATGATAGAAAGAGAAAATGACAGCCTCGAGAATCTTGTATGCAAAGGACTCATCGGTAAGAAGATTCATTATCTGAAAGAGGTTGATTCCACAAACAGTTATGCCTGGAAATTGGCCAGTAACGGCCGATCTGAGGGAGAGGTTGTCATAGCAGACAGCCAGAGCCGGGGGAGGGGAAGAAAGAGGCATGTCTGGCAATCACCGCCGGAATGCAATCTTTATACATCGATTATCTTACGGCCTTCCATAAAGCCTTCCCTGGCAACGCAACTGACACTCATGGCAGGTGTCGCAGTAGCCGAACTTCTCACACAGTATTGCACCGATAAGGTTTCCCTGAAGTGGCCGAACGATGTTCTCGTCGGGGGTAAGAAGATTTGTGGCATACTGACGGAAATGAGCATAAAACGCGGGGCAGTCGATTTCGTCGTCATTGGTATTGGCATCAACATAAATATACGGAAGACAGATTTTGATCAGGAATATTGTCAAAGGGCCACATCGCTTCTCGAAGAAACTGCAGGGCAGGTTTCTCGTGTCTCCTTCGCATCGGCCTTGTTCAGGTCTTTTGAGTCGTGGTATACAGCCTATATCTCGGAAGGATTCGATGTTATAAAAGACAGATGGACCGCCTTTTCAGGAATCGTTGGGAAGGAGATTGCGGTCAGCGATGGGAACAAAACAAGGAGAGGAACGGCTCTCGGAATAAACGATTTCGGTGAACTTGTCGTGATCGATACTAACGAAAGAACGCACCAGATACTGTCTGGTGATGTGAAAACAATAGGAGACTGAGTCATGCTTCTTGTTATCGATGTGGGAAATTCAAATACGGTGATAGGGCTTTATGACGGAGATAAGCTCTTGCACGACTGGCGAGTGAGAACGGTGGTAAACCATACCATGGATGAATATGGAATGCTCATCCTGAATCTTTACAAAACGACAAAGATAAGCTCAAAGACGGTGAGCGACATAATTATTTCATGTGTGGTACCGCCCATGTTGAATATTCTGGAACCGCTTTGCGAAAAGTATTTTAATGTGCAACCTCTTATCGTGGGGCCGGGAATCAGGACTGGCATGCCTATCTACTATGATAATCCGCGGGAAGTTGGGGCCGACAGAATAGTCAATGCCGTTGCGGCTCATGAAAAGTATGAAGGAGATCTCATCGTCGTTGATTTCGGGACAGCGACAACCTTTGATTATGTGACAAAAAAGGGGGAATACATGGGAGGGTGTATTGCTCCGGGCATTATGATATCAAGTGAAGCACTCTTTGAGCGTGCTTCAAAACTCCCGCGTGTAGAGTTTGGAAGGCCAAAGTCTATCATAGCAAGGGATACGGTAAGCAGTATGCAGGCGGGAATCATATTTGGTTATGCCGGACTTGTCGATGGTATCGTTAACCGGATGAAAGCGGAACTGAAATCTGTTCCCACTGTGATAGCCACAGGGGGACTGACAAAGATCATAGCGCCCGAGACCAAGACCATAAACATCGTCGATGAGATGCTGACGCTCGAAGGGCTCAGGATTATCTATCTGCGGAACAAGGAAAAGTGAGCATATATCCTCCTTCGCCCCGTCGATTTGTTACCTTCTTTCAGCACTATCATGGCGCAAAGCTCACCGCCCACAAGGCGGAGCTTGCTGGGTGCCCGCGGTCAAAACTCTTCATCTCTCTCGGTTGGCACGACGACGATGCAAAATTACGATAACAAAGACAATCAGTTGACGTGAAATGGAAAAGATAAACAAAAAAAGAGAGTCACTGATAGATGAGTTGAAAGAGGCGCGCAGAAAAATAGCCGAATATGAAGGGGCCCTGAAAGATCGCGAAATAGAGGAGGGTTTTTACAGCGCCCTTGAGAATATTGTTCGTGCCGGGATCTATATCGTACAGGATGGAAAATTCAGGTTTGTCAATCATTATGCATCAAAATTTCTCGGTTATGCCAGAGAAGATATTGTCGGTCAAAATTCTATAGACTTCGTGCACCCGGATGATCGCGAGATGGTGATCGGAAATGCAAAGAAGATGTTGTCCGGGGAGCGTCATTCGTCCTATGAATTCAGGTCAATTGCAGAGGATGGAAGCATTCACTGGATTGAGGAAATCGTGAGGCCCACGCAGTATGAAGGGAAGGCGGCCGTTCTCGGTAATATAATGGAGGTGACGGAGAGGGTAGAATCGAGGGAGAAACAGAAGGAACTCGAAACTCTCGAAGCATCGATTCTTGCTGCAATTCCCCACGCAGTCATTGGGTTGAAAGACAGGCGAATTATCTTTGCCAACGATGGTGTCCAGACAGTCTTCGGGTGGAAAGAGGAGGAATTGATAGGGAAGAGTACGAGGATTCTCTACCGCACGGAAGAGGATTACCAAAAGATGGCCGGCCTCTATTCGAGACTGAAGCGGCAAAAAACGGTACTGACGGAGTTTCCCTGCAGGCGAATGGACGGAACTGATATCGAATGCATGGTGAGTGCCTCGAGAATAGGAGAGAGTCTTACAAAAAGAAATATCGTTATTACCTATGAAGACATTACGGAACGTGAAAAGGCCAAAAACGAACTTGAACAGTCGAGAGAACAGCTCCGAAACCTCTACACCCACCTTCAATCGGTTCGCGAGAAAGAGCGCACGAGGATAGCAAGAGAGCTTCATGACGAACTTGGACAACTGCTCACGGCACTGAATACTGACCTTATCATGCTGCAGAGGAAGATTCCTGACAAAGAGGTGGCGCTTCTCGAAAAAACAGATGCAATGGTGAAGCTTATCGATATGACGATGAACACCCTGAAGCGCATATATATGGATCTCCGCCCGGGCATGCTGGATCACCTGGGTCTCGTAGCCGCAATCAGGTGGCAGATAGAGGAGTTCAGAAAACGTTCAAATATAGGGTGCACTATTATTGCCGAGCCTGATGAGATTTCACTTGACGTCGAACTTTCAACGACTGTTTTTCGCATTTTTCAGGAAACACTTACCAACATATTACGACATGCGGAAGCGACGAAGGTAAATGTAAGGCTGAAGAAAACCAAAAAATATGTCGATCTTATCGTTCGGGACGACGGTAAAGGCATACGGGATGAGGAGCTCACGAAGACGAATTCATTCGGCCTCATTGGGATTCGAGAACGGGCCATTGCCCTTGGAGGAACAGCCGAAATATCGGGAGAAAAAGGGAGAGGCACAGCGGTAAAGGTCCGTATCCCTCTGACATAAAGGAGAGACAGAAAATGAAGAAAATAGAGATACTGATTGCCGATGATCATCCGATTGTGCGGGAGGGATTTAAACAGGTCATTTCAGAAACCGATGACATGATAGTGGCTGACGAGGCGAGTAATGGACAGGAGGTTTTGGCCCTCGTGAGAAAACGGGAATATGATCTGATACTTCTCGATATATCAATGCCGGGAAGAAGCGGTCTCGAGGTCTTAAAAGAATTGAAAAGTGAATATCAAAAGCTTCCGGTTCTCATACTGAGTATCTATCCTGAAGAACAGTATGCGGTGAGGGCCTTCAGGGCAGGCGCATCGGGATATCTGACGAAGGCGAGTGCGCCGAATGAACTGATTTCGGCAATCAGAAAGATAGTTCATGGAGGGAGATACGTCAGTGAGTCCCTTGCGGAAAAACTTACCTATTATCTCGATGAGGATGTCTCGAAGCCTCTTCACGATTTGCTTTCGGATCGTGAATATCAGGTTATGCTGATGTTGGGTTCGGGAAAAACGGTGAAAGAAGTCGCCGAAATATTGTTCCTCAGTGTAAAAACGATCAGTACTTACAGGTCACACATACTCGAAAAAATGAAGATGAAAAACAATGCGGAGATTACACTCTATGTGGTAAAAAACAAACTGATCGATTAGGACATTACCCTATACTGTCATTACCGTCTGTCTTATAACCTACCGCTATAATTTCTTAGCGGAACCACCCCATCATCCTACACAATAATCAGACCTATGCCGATTGCCTCTCCTGTGATTGAGCATTAAACTATCTCTGTCGAAAAACCGCTTTATGTAAATATAAAGCATGTGAAGGAAAGGGAGTGAAATCATGGAGGCGAGAAGAAACAGAAAAGGTAATGCTGAAAAAATGGTACGTGACGATGCATTATGGCAGGATCCTATGTCCTATCCTGCATACGACAGAGAAAGCCTGCTGGAGAGGGCGGCAACGGGTCGTAAAGAATCCGAGAATAATTCTATAGATATTACCGCCGGCAGAGTTGCTGCCTGAGGGCATTTAGTAACGGAATAAATAGCAATCAACCTTTATGGATAATTATATTCTTAACTCTGCGCGGATATAAAGGTCGATTAGTTTAAAAAGGTAATAGATTAGATGGATGAGATACAAAAAGTAGCGGTTATTGGTACGGGGGTCATCGGTGCCGCGTGGGTGACGCTCTTTGCCATAAAAGGATACGACGTTACGGCATATTCAAGGAAAAGAGAAACAAGAGAAAAAGGACTTGAAAATGTGCGTTCAAACCTCGACTTTTTTGTGAAGAAGAGGATGATATCAGAGGCCGATAGTGAGCAGGCATTTGCAAGGATAACAATGGTTGAGGCATTGTCTGAGGCAGTGAGAAATGCCGATTTTGTTGAGGAATGCACGGGAGAAAATTACGATATAAAAAAGAGTATTTTTAGTGAAATTGGAAAATATGCACCACCCCATGCCATTCTTGCAAGCAGCACGTCGGGTCTCAGTATGTCTGAAATTCAACAGGTCGTGACACAAAAAGATAAATGTATCACGACACATCCATGGAATCCTCCGCATTTAATCCCTCTTATAGAGATAGTCCCCGGTAAGGACACGTCAAAAGAGACAACGGATACAGCCTATTCATTCATGGAACATCTCGGAAAGGTTCCTGTCATCGTCAGAAAAGAGGTTGCGGGATTTATTGGAAACAGATTGGCGGCCGCGCTATGGCGTGAAGCAATCGATCTCGTTGACAGGGGCGTTGCGACGGTTGAAGATGTTGATAAGGCGATTCACGCAGGTCCCGGAATCAGATGGGCGCTTATGGGAACTCATATGACCTATCATCTCGGAGGGGGAGAAGAGGGCGGGTACTCTCACTTTATCGAGGGTATCGGTAACACGACATTCAAGACAATATGGGAAGAACTCGAAACAAGAAATCACATAAGTGATCTGGTAAAGAATAAATTAAACCAAGGCATGAAAGAAGCAATAAAGGGGAAATCCTTTCAGGATATAGTACGATGGAGGGATGATAAGATCGTTGACATCCTGTCAATAAAAGAAGACGAGTTCTGGGGTGATCCGATGAGTTTCCCTGTTTATGACAGGAAAAACATAGCACAGAATAAAGATAAAGAAGATCAGAAGAAACCTGCAGAGGTACGAAAGATAAAGGAACACGTAGCATAAACACTTTTATCTAGGATACGTCGACCTCTCCCCTCCAGATCGCTAAATCGGTGAGAGCCCTTTCGGCGTAGCATTTACCCCGTTCCTTTTTCGGCATTTTCGTGTCAAGAGATGGAAACAAGCCAAAATTAACATTCATCGGCTGGAAATATTTCCGTGATTCGTTAGTTATATGGCCGCAGAGCGCACCAAGTGCTGTCGTCTCGGGAGGTGCTACCATCGTTCTGTTGTTGCAGTAACGAGATGCATTAATGCCTGCCAAAAGTCCCATAGCTGTAGATTCAACATAACCCTCAACACCGGTAATCTGCCCGGCAAAAAAGATTCCACTTTTATCGTTGAGTTCGAGAGTCTTTCTTAGCAGGTGTGGAGCATTGATAAAGGTGTTTCGGTGTATGCTCCCGAATCTCGCAAATTCGGCCTTTTCCAGTCCGGGAATCAGGGAAAAAATTCGTTCCTGTTCGGGCCATGTCAATTTCGTTTGAAACCCCACCATATTAAAGAGAGTGAAATTCCTGTTTTCACTGCGGAGCTGTACGACGGCGTAGGGCTGAGCCTTTGTCCGCGGATCGGTAAGTCCGACGGGTTTCATGGGTCCGTATCGCAACGTATCCACTCCCCTTCGGGCAAGAACCTCTATGGGGAGACACCCCTCAAAACATTTTTTGTCTTCAAAATCTTTGGCAACGGTCTCCTTTCCAGCAAGCACCTCATTCCGGAACCTCTCATATTCCTCCTTCGACAAGGGGCAATTAAGGTAATCGCCTTCGTCTTCATCGTACCTGGATGCCCTGAACACCTTTGAGTAGTCGATTGATTCTGCATCAATGATCGGCGAGATCGCGTCGTAAAAGTAAAGATTATCGCCGCCGGTGAGTGTAGAGATATTCTCTGCCAGGGCATCCGATGTAAGGGGACCCGATGCAATGATTACGACACTGCTCGTCGGAATATCGGAAATCTCCCTTCTTTCGATCGTCAGCCCATCACAGATTGACAATTTTTCTTCTACATAGAGGGAAAAAAGTTTCCTGTCGACCGCAAGTGCCCTTCCGGCGGGTACCGAGGTGTGATCGGCCGCTTCGATAATGAGGGAGTTCATCAGCCTCAGTTCCTCTTTAAGAAGACCCACGGCACTTCTAACTTCATTGGATCGCAGGGAATTGCTGCATACAAGCTCTGCAAGGTGGGATGATTTATGAGCGGGGGAAAAAGAAAAAGGCTTCATTTCACAGAGAGTGACCTGCACTCCCCGATTCAAAAGTTGCCAGGCGGCTTCAGATCCGGCAAGACCGCCCCCAATGACAATCACATGATTTGTATTGGTCACTATACTCTGCACTCTGGTTTTCCAAAAAACTCTTCAGTTGCTGGCTGCAAAGGGCATCAGCGACCTTCTCTGTAACCACATTCTTTGTTCGGACAGGCTTTAACGGCGCCTTTCCCCCGGTAATATTTTTCTACCAGAAAAGGGTGGCCGCACTGGGGGCATTCTTCCGGCAGAGGTTTGTCCCAGAGGGCATAGGAACAATCGGGATATCGTGAACAGCCGTAAAAGATCTTTCCTTTTCTTGTCCTCCTTTCGCAGAGGCTTCCCCCGCAACCCGCCTCCGGGCACTTGATGCCCGTATCGAGGGGTTTTGTATTCTTACAGTCGGGATAACCGGAGCATCCAAGGAATCTCCCGAATCGGCCCTCCTTGATCGCCATATTCTTGCCGCAGAGATCGCAGATTATATCCGTCACCTCTTCCGAAGCCGTCCCGATTTCACCATTCGAATCGGTGGCAATGTTGGCGGTGTTCTTACATTCCGGATAGTTAGAGCAGGCGAGAAACTTTCCGTTCCTTCCCCATTTTATCACCATGGGGCTTCCGCACTTGTCGCAGGTGATTTCCGTCGGTGTTTCTTCCCTCTTTACGTTTCTCATCTGCTCCTTTGCTGCTTCAAGGTCCGGTGCAAATGTTGTGTAAAAATCTCTCAGTGTTTTATCTCTGGTAAGTTTGCCCTCCTCAATGAGGTCCAGCTTGTCCTCCATGGAGGCCGTAAATTTCACGTCGAAGACATGGGAGAAGTTTTTTACAAGGAGTTCATTTACCAGTTCTCCCATCTCCGTGGGATGAAATCTCCCTTTCTCAAGTTTCGCGTATTCTCTATTCTGGATGGTGCTTAATATAGCGGCGTAGGTGCTTGGTCTTCCAAGGCCCTTTTCTTCCAACTCCCTGACCAGTGTGGCCTCGGAAAATCTCGGGGGGGGTTGGGTGAAGTTCTGCTCAGGCGTAAGGGAAAGCAACTTGAGCCCTTCGCCCTCAGATATCTCGGGAAGTACCTTTTCAGCCCCATTCTCTTCACCATTTTCTTCTTTGCTTTCCGTGTACAGAATGGTATGCCCCGGCGATTTCATGATTGCCCCCTTCGTATTGAAGAGGTAGCTGCCTGCCGTTATGTCTATAGTTGTCTGATCGAAAAGTGCGGGATTCATCTGGCTTGCAACAAATCGGTTCCATATGAGCTGGTAGAGGCGATACTCGTCATTTCCCAGGTAGCTCTTGATATCCTCAGGTTTGTAGGCAATGGAGGCGGGACGTATCGCCTCGTGGGCGTCCTGAGATTTTTTGGGTGATTTAAATACCCGTGCCTTTTCAGGAAGAAAATCCCTTCCGTATTGTTTCAGGATGTACTCACGTGCCTCGTCGAGTGCTTCCGATGCAATTCTAAAAGAATCTGTTCTCATATAGGTTATGAGTCCTACGGAACCCTCATCGCCGATAACTATTCCCTCATAGAGCTTCTGGGCTGTCCGCATGGTCTTGTTGGCGGAGAAACGAAACCTTCTCGATGCCTCCTGCTGGAGCTTGCTGGTGGTAAATGCCGGAGGGGCAAATCGCTTTACCTCCTTCTTTTCCACCTTGCTGACAATAAAGGGCGTATCCTTCAGGTTTTCAATAAGCTCTTCAGCCTGACCTCCGTTCTCTATCTTTGCCTTTTTGGAATTGATCTTTACGAGGCGTGCCTCAAAGGAAGGTGGATTATGGCCCTTAAGCAGGGCTGTAATATTCCAGAATTCTTCCTCCGTGAAATTTCGAATCTCTTCTTCTCTTTCACAGATAATTCGGACCGCCACGGTCTGAACACGACCGGCGCTCAACCCTCTTCGTACCTTGTCCCATAAAATGGGGCTCACCTGGTATCCCACAAGCCGGTCGAGAATTCTCCGGGTCTGCTGGGCCTCGTACTTTTCCGGATCGAGTTTCTGGGGATTTTTATGGCAGAAAGTACCGTGTTTTTTGTCAGGTCATTAAAAAGAACACGATAGAGGGCCTTGTCTCCGGATGCGATCTCTTGAGCGACGTGCCACGCGATGGCCTCTCCCTCGCGGTCAGGGTCGGGAGCGAGATAGATGTTGTCGGCCTTTTTTGCGGCTTTTTTCAATTCAGATATAACCTTCCGCTTTTCTTTTATGATCTCGTAGGCCGGCTCAAAGTCCTTTTCTATATCGATACCAAGCTTACTCTTCGGAAGATCCTTGACGTGACCCAGGGATGCCTTCACTTCAAATTCGGAACCGAGGTACTTCTTTATTGTCTTTATCTTTGTGGGTGATTCAACGATAATAAGTGAACCTGACATAATGACTCCTACTCCTTAAATATGAAATGTTTTCCCGGAAGCTGTTCAATATACCCTTTGAGCTCTAAGGACAGGAGGGTATTTAAGATATCGTCCGCCGAACGGCCGCTTTTTGTTATTATCGAATCGATCTGCTGCGATTTTTTCTCCATTAGGTCTAATATTTCCCTTTCCATTTTTCCCAAGTCATCGTAATCAGAACGAGAGACAGGGCCGGATTCCGCGGAGTCTGCTGAAGGAGGGGAATCGGTTTTTCCCTCTATCTGCGGGAGAACCTCTTCCAGAATATCATAGACATTCTCAATCAGTTTTGCCCCGTCCCGTATGAGCTTGTGCGTGCCCTTTGTTCCCGGAGAATCTATGCTTCCCGGGACGGCAAAGACCTCTCTTCCCTGTTCCAGAGCGGTTCGTGCCGTTATGAGTGATCCACTTTTTTCATTTGCCTCAACGACAACCACCCCTAATGACATCCCGCTGATAATCCTGTTTCGTGCGGGGAAATGCGGACCCTTTGGAAGGGTGGAAAAGGGGAATTCCGTAATGACGGCGCCATTTTCTGCTATCTTCTCATAAAGATCCTTATTTTCAGGGGGATAGATTACATCTATACCCGATCCCAGGACTGCAACCGTCCTTCCATTTCCCGAGAGCGATCCCCTGTGGGCTGAAGAGTCAATGCCCCGTGCCATACCGCTTACCGTGGTAATACCTTTAAAGGCAAGCTCGCGGCAGAGTCTCTCCGTGGTGAATTTCCCATATGTGCTCGCTATCCTGGAACCGACCACGGCAATATAAATGTCCTCTTCCAAGAGCGTCCCCTTCACATAGAGAAGGGGAGGGTAATCGTATATGTTGAGAAGGCTTCGAGGAAAGAAGGGGCTCTGTGATGGCAGTATGGTAACCCCTGATTTCTCGGCCAGACTATACTCACTTTCGACCTTTTCCCAGTTATCGAAGCCTTTGATAGCGGATGCAATCTTTTTCGTAATACGGGGAACTTTGGTCAAGGTATCGACAGGCGCATCGAATACATCTCGAGGCGAGCCGAAGGCATCTATAAGATGAATGTACGTAACATTTCCTATATCTTCGATAAACTTGAGTGCAAGCCAGTATTTTAAAGTATCGTATGACATCGTTGCCAAATATGAAAAAAGCCTCAGGGTTATTAAATGGGTTAATCCGATAATTGAGGGTGGCACTATATATAGTATATTTAGAGAGTGTCAAGCATTTTTGTAGGAACTCCCGTATCTTGACATAGTCGGGCACATATAATAGGTATATAAAATTATTGCATGCTTGATGAGGAATAGAAAATGTCACGATTGTTTCGATGCCTGAGTATCATAGTGATTTTCGTAGTACTGCTATTTGTAAAGGGGGTATGTGCGGAGACATCAATCGTGATTGCTCCCGAGAAAATAGATTTTGGTATCATGAGACAATCGGATACCGCTGCAAAATCAGTCATGATTACAAAAAATGGCGAAGGAACCGTGCTGTGGATGGCAGCCGGGGCACCCCCCTGGCTTACCATTGACAGATATTACGGTACAGTTGCAACCGATCATGATGAAGTCTTTCTCGTCGCTCATCCTTCGGAGCTTACGCCCGGTCAGTATCGTTCAAATATCATCATATCATCTTCCCGTGGAACAGAGGTCATTCCTCTTGCCGTAACCGTTATCAATGATAGAGAACCGACGGTTCATGAAAAACCTGAAACGATAGTGGTTGAAGCGGAAACAACCGACGTACAGTCGGAGAGAAAGACATACCTGAAGGCTCTAGGAAGATATTCGAACGGCTCGACGGCCGATATCACCGAGGAGGTTTCATGGATTTCGAAAAACAAAGGTGTGGCCGATTTCATCGACAAGGGAATCCTTGTCGGAATATCTCCCGGGAATGCGGAGGTATTCGCAAAACTGGGCAATGTAACAAGCATGCCCCTGGAATTTCAGGTTGCCTCTCTCGAGGGACCACTTCTCAAGTTATCAAAAGAAAGATTTGATCTCACCCATGTCGAGGAGGGCTCCTATGAAGTCTTGGACGTGAAGATTCGAAACGGCGGGAAGGAGTCCCTCGAATGGGAAGCAATAAGCAAAAGTCCCTGGCTTTCGGTTCATGAAGAGGCGCCCGATGAGGTAACAATCGCCCGATTGAAGAAGAACGAGGAGAGAATAGCACACCTTATTAAAGGGACGGGCCTGGGGTTCGTTGCTGCTCCCGAGTCGGAAGAAATGCAAAGAGGGCCTGAAGGAATGTATCTTGCCGGCAGTGGAAGGGGCGAGATATCTATCGCAATCGATGCTACAGCCCTGAAGGAGGGACGATATACGGGATCAATTCTCGTCAAGTCAAATGGCGGAGATGAAATAATCACTGTCTCTGTCAACGTTGTTTCCCTGAAGACAATTTCAGTCTCTCCCTCATCGATCACCATAAAGGTGGGCGATAAAAGAAAATTCAGAGCAACTGGAGTATGGTCTGACGGAAAGAGGAGTGACCTTTCAGATGAGGGCGAGGGAAAATGGATAATATCAGACCCTTCTGTCGGTATCTTTGTACGCAAAAATAACACATTTATTGCAAAGAGCACCGGTTATACTGAAATAATCAAGGAAAGGGGGTCCGTAACGAGCAACCCGGCGAGAGTCGATGTTGAAGCATCGACATCGGGACCGGTCCTGATGGTTTCACCACGAGAGTTGGATCTCGGCAAACTGGGCCCCGGGGAACGTTCAAAGGGGATAATTACACTTCGAAATGCGGGAACGGGAGAACTTGAATGGTCATTAGGGGAAAGGGATGGAAAGTTCCTGTCAGAGGATAGGGGCCTCGCGGGAAGGATAGGGAGGAACCCCCATTACCTCAGGATTGATGTCGAATCCCTCGAGGAACAGGAGGTAAGGGAGGTATCTTCTGAAAAAACACTTTATCCGATTAAAATAAGGATAGAAGGCGGTCGTAAAACCGCATCTTACAAAAAAGCATTACCACCTGGAGATTACAGAGAAGCGCTGAAGGTAAAATTCAATGGTTCTTTTCGGACAATTTTTCTCTCCTTTACTATTTCTTCCGTACCATCGAGGCCTGTGCTTGAAGTTGAACCTCATGGAATCGATTTTGGGGATGTCGAGGCTGGCGGGAGCCGGATACGAAAAATTGAGTTGAGAAATTCCGGGAAGAATGTTCTCGCGTGGGAGGCGAGAGTTCAGGGGAAACGAAAATATTTCAGTGGCGTGCCGCTGGAGAAGGGGAGATATGTCTCCTTTCAAAATATTGATGAAAGAAATGAAGAGGCATACAAGGCACCTGAAAATATAAAAAACGATCTTATCGTACGCGGTGCATGGCTCACAAATATCGAGGGATATCCGGAAAGTACCGAAGGGGGCGAAAGTTTTGAATACACATTCCGGGGTACCGGTATCTCAGTCTTTTTGTGGAAAGATGTTTATGGCGGTGTTCTCAATGCATCCATCGATGGTATCCCGGTGGGTGAAGTTGATTGCATTTCGGAAAAAAGAGAACGGTATGAATATGTTGTCGCCGAAGGACGCGAAGAGGGCATTCATAGACTGACTCTCACGAGCAGAAGCGGGTCTGTCGGATTAGAAGGCGTGAGCGTCATAAGCGAAGAGTTTATAACAAATAAAAGAGGCTGGCTCAGAATCTTTCCAGAAAAGGGAACGACGACCAACGAGATCGATTATGTGAATGTTATTACCGAGACGAAGGGCCTGGCGCCGGGCATCTATTGTGAAAACCTGCTGTTCCAGTCGGACTCTGGGAGTGAAATAGTTAAAGTATCGCTTGAGATATTAGATTCCAATATCTTTAAATATATTGATATATACAGATATAGTAAAGGAGGATATTCTGCGCTTGCGCCGAGGTCTGTCTTTGAAAAAAATGATCTTTTGAAGGGTTACAAAGAAAGCGGTCCCGCCTTCAGACTTTTCAGAGAAGGAACATCCGGAACAGCTCCATTTTTCTGGTGGTATAATCCCATAAGGAAGGATTATTTCTATTCCACTGATAGAAATGGAGGTGGAAAGTCTCTGAAGGGTTACGTCTTCGGAGGATCGATAGGAAACATAGCAACGCTGAGAATCGCAGATTCGAAAGAACTATACCGGTGGTTCAATCCCGGCAACGGAACCCACTATTATACCGTCGATTTAAAGGGTGAAGGGTACAAAAAGAAGGGATATCAATACGACGGGATAGCGGGGTATGTTAGATAGCCTTTCTCACCGCTTTTGACTTGACAAACCAAGACAAAGACGTTAGTGGTATTTTCCTCTTTTTCAGAGCATGTGCGCCTGTAGCTCAGCTGGATAGAGCAACGGACTTCTAATCCGTAGGTCCCGGGTTCGAATCCCTGCAGGCGTACCATAAATA
>JAFGBH010000011.1 GCA_016933215.1 Deltaproteobacteria bacterium
CCACGAGAAAAAGAACAAGCAGAAACAGACCTCCCCCCACGTAATACTTTTCGCGATTGGTAAGCTTCAATTTCATCAGGATATTCATAAGATCTCTCTCAGATGACTCCGGTCATATCAATTCCATTCTCAGATTAAACCCCACACGGCTCTCCTTCTTGACGAGGGCGGCCGAACTTATGGTCACATTCTTGAACATCTTCGACTCGGCCAGATGGTTTTTTATCATGTCTACGGTATTGAAGTTATCCGTTTCTCCCTTGATCGTTACCAGATTTCCGTCATACTGAAAACTCGTTATGAGAAACTGGGCCGACTCGGGTACAAGGCTCGATGTTTCCTTCAGTATATCGAGCACCGTGATACCTGTCCCAATGGAGCCCTGTCCCGCCTTCGATTTTTTTCCCTCGGCAATCTTCACTCGCAGCTGCTGCAGGGGATCGACTATCCGCGTCACCTCCGGACAGGTCTCGCTGAAAACGGCCCTTATTTCTTCCTTCAGTTCGTTCGCGTACCTTTTGTCATAATGGTAGTCGAGGTAAAAATCGAATCCAAAGCCAAGAATGATAACGAAAAGAAGTGCGGCAACCCAGCGGACTTCCTTTTTCGCTTTTTCGTATTGTCTTTTCGGCTCAAATTCCCCGGAGGCAAAATTAAAACCGACACCCCTCTTTGTCTCCCTGACGGCAAGGGCAAGGGCCTGATTCATGAGGGCCGGATTCCAGCCCTCTCTCGCTTTATCGTCGAACTCAACGTTTCCGGCGGCAGCGATATCAGCAGTCTCCACAGGTATGGAGAAAAACCGTTCCATCTCTTCCCTAAGCGGAGAAAAGAGCGCCCAGTCACCCGTAAGGAATATTTTTGAGGGTCCCGAGGTCATCTTCCCCTTCATCTGGAGGAACGTGAGTGTATTTTTAACCTCTCTCAGAAAGTTTTCAAATATACTCGAGGGTTCTTTATCTTTCGAACTTGCATCGCTCCTTCCGGTGCTGTTCTTCAGGCCGGAGGGAAAGCTTCGTATCTGCACAATCTTCCCGCCGTCACAAAAAACCCCCGTGGCATCGCTCTCACCTATGTCAAGGACAAGGACGCTTTCTTCGATTGCGGAATCCGCCAGAAGTCTTATCGCCACGGGCACGCATGCAAGTTCTATGACTGATGCCTCCACCTGTCTTTCCGCAAGAAGCCGGCAAATAGTGCTCACTGTCTCTTTCGGCGCTGCGGCGGCAAGTATCTCCGTCGTGTCCTTCTGGTCTATCACGATAAAATCCGCTACCACCTCTTCAACGGGTTGCGGAATGAGAGGCTCCAGCTCGTATGACATGGTCTGGCGTATCTTCTTCCTGTCTTTAAAGGGGAATTTCATTGTATGCAGGGAGACTTTTCCTGCGGGTAAGGAGACAACATAGATGCCGCTTCTCATCTCGTCATCTTCGAAGAGTTTGTCGAGAGCCCCTTCTATACCCCCCGCTTCATCCAGCCGGATAAATACCGATTTAAGAAACTGGTATCCCTTCAGGCCCGCAGTCACCTGCACCGCCTTTATGCTCTCATCTCCAATGTCAAGACCAAGGATTTTTTCAGGCATTATTCCACTTTCCAGGACAGTAATTTTGATGAATGACTGTCTCTGTCTCTCTTCACAACCCCCGAGAGACTCTTTCTCATCTCACCCAGATATCCTGTGGAGGTTATCGTAAAGAAATTGCTTGTCGTTGTTATGATACCCCCATCGATGGTGACGGCGTCCATGCCGGAAACATCTTTGTACCATGTGGAACGGGAAAGATCATTATCCTCGTCTCTCCTGTATGCATCCATACCGTCGGCCATCTCCTCCGTAACTTCATCGGAAAGCGCCCTCAGGACCAGTTTCGAAGCGGTATTGATGTTGATCTTCCCCTCGCCGTACACGGAACAATACTGCCCGATACCGGGCTGCTCATCGGTACCGTATAAGAGCTTTTCCGAAACACCTTTTACCATTAATAGTTCTTCAACACAATCCAGGGGCGCGTTTTTACACTCGTAGGGTTCGTCCAGACTCTCGTAGTATATCGCCTCGGCCCCAAAGCCTGTAACCTCGTCGTCTTCATCGATCCAGTCCTTGATAGAATCGACAATATCCTCCACCTCCTGATCGGTAAGATCAAATTCCGGGAGGGCGAGAAACCTGAGCAGAAGGTTTTCCACATCGCTGTTGTAATTATTCCCCGATATCAGCTTGTTCAGGGGAATCTTGCCCGATTCATCCTCAATATTCAGTCTGAAGTGTCCCTTGTCAAAAAAGGATCCCGATGCCGCCGAGAGAAAATCCGCCTCAGCCCACTCTTCATTCAGGGAATCGTAACTGTTCGTATCCTCATTTAAAAGGGCCTGCCCCCCGTAGAAACCCGATTTCGCGACATAGGTAAGTCTGATGGCATCTCTCATGTTCGCACCTTCATATATTCCCGACCTGGCCGAACGGTTGAGCTGGATGGTGACGGCAACGATGACGCCGATCATCAGAATAACCAGGACGAGGGCAACGCCGCGATTGTTTGACATAGGATTTATCATTGGGCCCCCGCCATGGGTATGAAGACCCGCGTGGTAAAGTGGAAGGGGTTTTTCGCATCTTTCGGATTTACAAACTCGAGTTTGACGGAGATTAGAAAAGGCGCTCCTTCGCTCCCCGGCTTTATGGGTGACGCGGTGTCCCAGTCTTCGTATTCCTCCCCCCCCTTGTCATAAAAGGTGTACTTCACTGATTTGAGACTGTCGCAGAGCACGAAACCCGCCCCCTTCAGGTTTTCCTCTTCCGCTTCCTTCCCGCCGCGGTAGAGAATATCATTTCTCTTCAGCAGATAGCCTTCCTTGTCTCCGTCCTCTTCCACATAGTAGCTGACCACGGCAGTGCCCGAGGAATGTGCATCGAAAAAATCGAGATGGGCCGATGTAAGAAAGGTGAGATCGGTAAAGTCTTCATCACCTATATCGTTCCTTTCCGAGACAAACCTGAAGGCGCCTTTATAAGGCGAAATCGATTCCATATCGGCGATCATTCTCTTCATCGTGTTTCTCGCCATACCATATACATAATCACTGTAGCGTGTGTCGTCGACTATCTTCAGGGTTCCCGTATAAGAGGCATAGACCGTAGACATCACAATCGCCAGGATAAAAATGGCAAGGAGAATCTCCAGAAGGGTGAATCCCGCACTGCTTTTACCTGGCACGGTTTCTCTTCTCATCTCAGCGCCACCCTGTAAAGCTCGAGGGTAAAGGTGTTTCCCGACTTCATGTTCTCGTTTTTCACAGCCACCTCCACCTTTTCTACACCCGGAATCTCCGTTCCCAGTATCTCAAAACTCCAGGAATACCCAGGATAATCATCGCCGAAATCTCCGCTGTCGGAAGTCACATCTCCGGAAGCGATGGCCTCGATCTCCGCCATCTTCGCCTGGGCCAGAAGGGGTGCCGCTGTATCGAAGCGCGATCTCGCCATCATTGAAATGCTCTGGGACTGGGACTGGAAAACAGCGACGAGGGAGATGGCGAGGATTGCCATGGCAAGCATGACCTCGAGAAGCGTAAAGCCGCTCTCCCCTCTCCTCCTCTCTTGAAAGTTTCTCGCCCCTGATTGTACGCCTGTCATAAACACCACCCAAACCCCACGTCAATACGACGCCTGATAAATCAGGCAGCTACAAAGAAGAATTGCGCCCCCCTTAAATCTGTAGCCCGCTGATTGAAGCTCCCCGCAACAAGTTGCGGGGAATCTCCGACTGTTAAGGAAAATTTTATTTTTTATTCGCTCGCTAACCCCGCTGCAAGCAACGGGGAATGC
>JAFGBH010000070.1 GCA_016933215.1 Deltaproteobacteria bacterium
CGGAAATACCCTTTTCCGGCGTCACGACAACGACATCAATGGCAACATCTGGCGGAAGCATAATAGGCCTGTTTGTCAATGTGTGGGGACAGATGGGGGTAATGATGATGGAATAGTGCTCAGGCTTGACAATGGGACCGCCGGCGGAGAGTGAATATGCCGTGGAACCTGTAGGAGTTGATATGATAAGCCCGTCGGCCTTGTAGGTTGTCAGATATTTTCCGTCGACAAAAGTCTCCAGAATTACCATCCTGGAGAGGCTCCCCCTGGTGATAACGATATCATTGAGTGCGGAATGCTTCACGCCATCCACCGAGGCTTCAAGCATCATCCTCCTGGAAGTTTCATACTCTCCCTTAAGTATAATCTCCATGACACTCGACATCTCGTTCGGGTTTATCGCTGTCATGAAGCCGAAGCCGCCCGGATTGATACCGACAATAGGAACGGGAGATCCCTTTACCGCACGGGCTGCCGAAAGGAGCGTCCCGTCGCCACCGAAAACGACGATCATATCAACGATATGGGCCATCTCCCCCTTACTAATACCATCGTTCTTCCCGAGCTTGGATGCGATCTCCTCATCGAGAAAGACCTCTGCTCCCCTCTCTTCCAGCCAGTCTTTCAACCGGTTCGAGTATTCGACGGCATTTTCCTTATCACAGTTTGCGACGATTCCGAGCTTTCCTATACCCATGGACCCATCCTGCTTTACTCTGAACACACTCCCTGCCTCATCACTCCGAAGCGAGGCCCCGGAGAATCTCCGGCTGATAGGGAAATTTTCGATTTATGCACTCGCTTCTCAACTTAGAAAGTAGGTACCATAAAAAGAAAAAGGTGTCCATTTGTAATTGGGAAAGGGTGGATCTCCCCGCCTACAAGGCGGGGCTTGCGGGTTCGCTCCCGGTCGCGCATAAAGCTTGACAACTCCGACGAAACTGCGTTAGGTACCCTCACGCATAACAAAGAAAGGTGGTAACATTCACGGCATGGGACTTACAAAGGGAGCTGTAACCTTTTCAAGATACCGTGTTATCGGCGATTTGCCCGATAACCTCCCCGACTTTATCGATACAAAGTTAAAGCGATTCGCTTTCAGAAATACTCTTTCCGATGAAGAAAAATCGATCGGCTGGACCAGCATCGAAAATGTGCTGGACACGAAATTCGAATATGCCAATTATTCTCTTGCAACCTACGTTATCTTCTCGCTTCGTATCGACAGGAAAGTTATTCCCCCCTCACTTTTAAAGATCAGGGTTCTTGAGGCGGAACGGGAATATATGGCCGATAAGGAAACTCATAAAATCTACCGGCAGGATAAAAGGGACATCAAAGAAAATGTCCGGGCGGAACTGATGAGAAAGATAAGCCCCATACCCTCTTTCCACGAGGTCTGCTGGTCGCCGTCGCAGGGCTGGCTCCTCTTTGGTTCGCTCTCCGAAAAGGTACAGGTTGATTTTGAGGAATTCTTCAAACAGACATTCGGACTGAAACTCGTAAACTTCATCCCCTGGGACCCCGAATACATGGGGGAGAAATTGCTTCGGGACATGGCATCGGCCGAAATCGGAACGACAAAAAGGGAGCTCTCATCTCTGGGAAGAGAGTTTCTCACCTGGCTCTGGTTCAAGAGTGAAGAGAGAAACGGAAGCATAATGATACCCGACGAAGGGGACATAGAACTCACCTTTATTGAGCGGATTGCCCTTGAATCGGGTGAAGGTGAATATTCGGAAAGGGTCGTCTGTCGGGGCTTTCATGCAGACATGGAAGAGGGCAAAGCGGCCCTTCGCAAAGGGAAAAAAATCAAGGAAGCCAGGCTGAGAATCGCCACTGGATCGGAGCAGATGGATTTCAGCATCAGGGCAGATCATTTTCAATTTCAATCGATGAAGATGCCCGATTCAATCGGCAAAGACGAAGGAGAACCTGACGAGGAAGGAAGACTCCTCGAAAGGATATATCTCATAGAAAAGGTCTGGGGGATTATGGAACGGCTCTTCCACCTCTTTCTCGAAAAGCGCTCATCATCAAAGTGGAACTCAGAAGAAATGAATCACATGAAAAAGTGGATCGCCGAATAGGACCGGCGCTTCATTAAAGAATCGATCGCACCGGTATTTCTATCTGTCTTCGAATTTGAATTTATTTTCTTTAAAGAGTCTGATACAGGAATTGGCGACATCATCGTCATAAAGAATTCCCTTTTTCGACGAGATCTCCTCTAATGCCTCATCGATCCCAAGGGCGGGTCTGTATGGTCTGTGGGATGACATCGCCTCAACAACATCCGCCACCGCCATGATCTTTGCCTGGGGAAGAATATCATCTCCCTTCAAACCCTGGGGATATCCCGAACCGTCAAGTCTCTCATGATGCTGATGAACGATATCCGCAATAGGCCAGGGAAATTCTATGTTCTTCATTATATCGTAACCTGCCTGGGAATGAGTTTTTATCAATCCGTATTCAAATTCGGTCAACTTGCCCGGTTTACTCAGTATCTCCGAGGGAACCTGTATCTTCCCGATATCATGAATAAGAGAGGCAAGCCGGAGCCCCTTTATGTCATAATCCGGAACGCTCATGTCCCGGGCAATGGCAACAGTAAGCTCGGCTACATGCCGCTGATGTCCCGCCGTATAGGGGTCCCTCATCTCCAATGCCGATGCAAGGGCGTTGATCGTACCCTCCATGCTTTTCAGAATTTCTTCCGTACTCTCATGCTTATGAAGGGCCATCTCAATGGTACTGTGAAGTTCTCTCTCTTCGAAGGGTTTTATGAGATATCCGAAGGGATCGGTTATCATGGCCCTGCCAAGGGTCTTCTCGTCTGCATAGGCGGTAATATAGACGACGGGGATGTTGTAATTATCTTTTATTTGACGGGCCGCTTCGATCCCGTCGATATCCCCCTTTATCACAATATCCATCAAAACCAGGTCGGGTCGTAATTCTTCAGCCTTTGCTATGGCCTCCTCGCCTGAAGCGACAATCGCCGCTGCCTCATATCCGAGACTTTCCAGTTTGCTCTGAATATCCCTGGCTATTATAGTCTCGTCTTCAACGATCAAAATTCTCTTTTTCATAACTCCTTCACCAGTATCTATCAAATAAAACTAAATAATTTGTGATTATAACATTCACATGGTTGTTGTCAATTTCTAATGTTTTTTTCCATACTTTCGATCCTCACGTCTGATGATATGAGATATGCTTCACTATTTATACAAGAGACAAAACCCACGACGATATTACAGATACCGGCGGAAGTAAGGAGGAAAATGAGATTCTGTAATATAGCGACTACCGAGCGTTCTAAGGATCTTCTCAAGCGTTTTTCATTCTGTTTCGCACGTTAGAAATAATTTTCTGTGTTTCTCTGGCAGAAAATAGTTTCGTTAACGCAGGTATCCCGATTGTCGGGATTAAGGAAAATGTTTATTTTGTATTCGCTCGCTTACCCCGCCGCAAGCAGTGGGGAACGCGCTCGCTGTTCAATTGAAAAAAATTAATTAGGCAATTGACAATAAAAGAAATTATGGTATTCTTCCACCTATGGCAGCGAGAAAGAAAGAAACTGATTTCAACGAATATTTCGATATCCTGTGGGAGCATGCCCGGTCTCTCGGCATGAGCAAGGGTGAGTTCATGAAGGCCTCCGATCTCTCCCCGCAGAGATTCAGTGAATTTTCGCAGAAGGCGCGAAACGTCACCGGGGAATATTTCCTCAAGATGTTGGGCGGTCTGGGCCTGACACCCGATGATATGGAGCGGATGAGCAGGAGACCCTTTTCCCCCGACCAGGCATCCCAGTTGCAATTCGAGAGTTTTGTAAGGAGCCAGAAGGTATTTCTTGAAGATTTGATGAAGAACCCCGAAACATTGCAAATATGCAAGGTTATCGTCAAATCAAAGGGTCTCTGGCGTAATCCCTACATTAAGCGCCTGCTGTCAAAATTTAGCGGCAGGGAAATCTCCAAGCAGCCGTAAGAATCTCAATAGCACCTATGGAACAACCTCAGGTATTACTTCAGGACATCGGGGATGCAGATCTTTCCTACCTTCATTACAAAGGTGACGGAGACACAATCATCTTTCTGCATGCAACAGGATTTCTTCCCTGGTTATGGCATCCGATTGCGAAGGCACTTTCGCCCTCATATCGAATCATAGCCCCCTACTTCTGCGACCATCGCGAAACAGATCCCGAAAAGGGCGGTCTCAACTGGATGAAACTTGCCCAGGACCTCTCCATTTTCTGTGAGAAACTCGATATAACAACACCTTTTCTGGTAGGGCATTCCATGGGTGCAACGGTCCTCACCATGGTAGCGGCCACTCTTGGGCTGGACGTACGGAGCATGATTCTCATAGAACCTATCTTTCTGCCCCAGGATTTCTATCGTATACAGATCAAAGTGGAGGATCACCCGCTTGCCTCCAAGTCCATTAAACGAAGGAATCACTGGGAGAGCGAAAAAGAGGCAATCGAATACCTCAAATCACGGCCCCTTTTCGCGAAATGGGACGATGAAATGATAGGACTTTACATTCGATACGGCATGGTAGAGGGAGAAACGGGAGGTCTCGAACTGACCTGCTCACCGCTCAGGGAGGCATCACTCTTTATGGGAGGTATGCAGTACGATCCATGGCCGCTTCTGCCCAAGATTACCTGTCCTGTTCTCGTACTCGAAGGCGAGGCAAGTGAGAACAGAAGCTATATAGACCTCGAGAAGGCCACGTCCCTCTTTCCCCAGGGCTTCCACCGCATCATTCCGGGGGCCGGCCACCTCATACCGATGGAACAGCCGGGAGAAATAACCGGAATCATACGGGAATTTTTCGATTGAATCTCCCCGCAATCCCGTATAAGCGGGATTTCCGCTTTGCTCTGACACGTTGCGGGGAATCTCCAACTGTTTAGTAAGTTAGAATTTATTTTCCGTGTTTTCTGGCAGAAAATAAATTCGTTACCTCACGTATCCCGATTGTCGGGATTAAGGAAAAAATTTATTTTTATGCGCTCGCTGTTCGGTTCAGACTGATCAAAAGTGCCGAACCAGAAAAGTTCGGAATAAAATTATCACTGAAGCATCGTTATTTCCACGTCGTTTGTCCCATCATATGTCACGAGCGCTCCCCCACGCCCTTGTCCCATGTTGCAGTTAACCACGAGGGTTTCCCCCACATACTTCCACCCGGGCCTTTCATGGATGTGTCCGCAGAGAAAGAGCCTCGGCTGTCGCCGTACGATCATGGTATAGAGGCCGGCTGAGCCCGCATGAAACCTGCCGAAGGCCTCGTCAAGAATACCTCTGGGCGGAGGATGAGCCACAAATACGGTTTTCCTTTCCAGGAGATCCTCGATTTTTTCAATGATCCTCTTTTCGAAAAGACATAGCTTCGAATAAAAGGGAATTGGTATGGTCCCGCTCACGCCGGCAAAGGTGACACCATTTAACTCAATCTTGTTGAGGTGAAGTGAAGAGATATTGGAGGCCCTTTCAAGCAGGGTTTCCACTCGTGAAAAGTCCGTATTCCCTCGAATGGCCAGGACAGGGAGGGGCATATCATTCAGATCTTTGATGACTGAATGTGCATCGGTGTAGTTCGTTATATCCCCCGCAATAACGAGAACATCGGGGTTGAGGTCTGATATGTGCTCCCTGATACGGACGATACGGTCTCTTTTACCATGAATATCAGAAACCGCATATATACGCATCTCACCGCTCCCCTTCTCCCATTATACTTTTGACCAGTCATATACCGGGATGCCGTCGCATGTGCTCATCATATTTTCATTGACACAACGATGTCCTCTTATATAGTAATTAAACCTGAAAGATAAAGGATATTCGATAATAAAGAGCGAAAACAAAAAAACAAGAGGACACTATGTCAAAGCGACCGGAATGGTGGTTAACAGTACTGGCCAAAATCTGGCCCGTTACATGGATCAGCGCCAGGGCAACGACCTGGCCGCTGATAGGATGGTTTGTCAAAAAGGCATCGCTGCCGCTTTTTTCCGGAAAGAACCTCAATATTACCTATCTCCCCATAAATCAGGAAATAAAAGGTTCGAGCACGCTTTTGCCCGCAACAATAGTGGAAGAACTCATCAATCGTTCGTCACACCGCGTAATCATCAAGAAATGTACCTGTCGTGATGCCCGTCAATGTAAAAACCATCCCATCGAGTATGGCTGCACCCTTCTTGGCGAGGGAACCCGCGAAATCGATGAAAGGATTGCCCGTCACGTCTCAAAAGAGGAGGCAATTGCGCATCTTCATGAAACCATCGAAGATGGACTTGTGCCGATGGTGGGCCGTGTAAGAATTGACAACATCATTTGGGGGGTTCGTGATAAGGGGAAACTCCTTACCATCTGCCATTGCTGTCACTGCTGCTGCACAATCCTGACCTCGGGAAGATACCTGCCGCAGGAAATGGCCGCTTCTCTTGTACCCTTGAAGGGGCTTAGAATCGCCGTCGATCACGACGCTTGTACCCTCTGCTCCACCTGCATCGAAGCCTGTCCCATGGTTGCTATTTCAATGAATGGAGAGAGAATCACTTATGATATGTCGAAATGCATCGGCTGTGGACAATGTATAACTGTCTGTCCCGTGCGGGCAGTGAGTGCCGAGATCGATGATGTAGACGAGGCCATTCGGGAATTAACATCACGAATCGGGGGGTTGGCCTCTATCGAATAACTAACCGTGATAAAAGGAGAATCGCCATGTTCGAAAAAAGGGAGTTCTGGTATTTCTTAATGTTCGGTGCCGTAGTCCTCTGGATCCTGGCATTCTGGCTCAGCTTTCTTCTCTTTCCCGAAAGCACGATTGGCAAGGCAGTCTTACCCCTTGCCCTTTTTGTCCTGCATCTTTCGGAGGTTCCCCTCTCGTCAAAGATCGGCAAATCAAAGGGAATATCGAAGCTGCGGGTAGTTCTTAACACCCTGCTTTTCGGATTCACCTGGTGGCTGCCCCTGAAAAGAGGCGTGTTAGATTAAAAAGGACCAGCCTTTCCAGGCGCATAGAGGTGATAAACCATGATGAATTGTTTGAAATACGGCCCTACGAAAAAGATGGTCAGGTTTATGCTCTGGCTCTCATGGCCCATTATTATCGCTGCAAAAAGGTGGAGTGCCCTGCCACTCCTGAAGTGGATCATTAATCCCTTCTTTGCCCATCCCTGGAACGAGGTCACCTCAGTTCCGATTAATGAGAAAATTCTCCCGCCGGAGAGCCTTATTCTTCCCCGACGTGTTGTGGAACGGCTGATATCGGAAATTACCGACATTTTCATCCTCGATGAGTGCATATGCAGGACCAAGGAGAACTGCGAGAACTATCCACAAGATATCGGATGCATGGCCCTCGGACCTGCAATATCGCGATTGCACCCCTCTCACGGAAGGCTGGTGGCAAAAGATGATGCAGTGGAACATGTGAGAAGGGCTTCCAAGGCTGGACTCATCGCAAATGTGGCCCATGTATGGATAGACCCGGTAGCCTTTGGACTGACAGATTTCAGGAGACTCATGTTCATATGTTTCTGCTGTGACTGCTGCTGTCTTTACAGGACGCACATGGAAAAACGGGGACCCAATCTCGACAGGGCATATAAGAAACTCCCCGGGATCTCCGTGACAGTTGACGCCGAAAAATGCAACGGTTGCGGCACCTGTGTCGACCGGTGTTTCGTTTCGGAAATGACGCTGGTCAGCGGTATCGCCACGGTAGGTGACGGCTGCAAGGGATGCGGACGATGTGTGGAGGTATGCCCTGAAGAAGCGGTTTCACTCAGAATAGAAAATGAAGAGATTCTCTATCGGCAGTTGAGAGAACGAATCAGCAATGTGGCCGATATCTGGGCCTCATAAACGCTCTGTAAAAAGATATCAACCGATGGGAAGGCTGTGGTGACATCAAAAGAAAAAATTCCGTCAACAACGGCAATCAGAATACTTAAGTCACACGGCATAGATTTCAGACCGTGCATATACAATTACGAGGAGCGGGGCGGTACCAGGGTTGCCTCCAGAGAACTTGGTATTGAGAAACATGAGGCGATAAAGACTATCGTTTTGGAAGACGACAGAAGAAATCCCCTCATCGTTCTCATGCACGGTGACAGGGAAATCTCCACCAAGAAACTGGCCAGGCTGCTGGGGGTAAAAACTATCGCTCCCTGTGATCCCAAGATTGCCATGCGGCATACCGGGTATATGGTGGGGGGAACATCGCCCTTTGGCACGAGAAAACCCCTACCAGTCTACATTGAGGAAAGTATCTTAGACTTGGAAAAAATATTCATAAATGCGGGCCGAAGGGGCCTTCTGGTGGAAATGAACGTGCAGGATCTGGTAAGGATACACGAACCACGCACCGTAAATGTGGCGTATTGAGGTTATAGGGAGAGCAAATGATGCAAGAAAAATCTATCATCATTGTTTGTTCCGAGTGCAGTACAAAAAACCGAATACCCGGGAATCGTCTCGGTGACAGACCGAAATGCGGGAAATGCGGCGCTTACTTGGCGTTCTATGGATACTCCGGTAATCCCGTCGATATTACAGATCGATCATTTGAAGAAGAGGTACTCTCCTTCCCCGGTCCCGTTCTCGTGGACTGCTGGGCACCCTGGTGCGGTCCCTGTCATATGGTTGCACCGATTCTTAACGATCTCGCATCGGAATATGCGGGGAGACTCAAGATTGCAAAGCTCAATGTGGATGAAAACCCGGAAACGGCATCCCGATACGATACGAGGAGTATCCCTACCATGCTTATCTTCAAAGGGGGGAAGCTTGTTGAGAGAATCGTGGGAGCCCTCCCCAAAAAGAGGATTGAACAGTATATTCTCTCCGTCATCAAATGATGGAAAAACGCGATATCCCATGATACCTGAGCCAAAAGACCGTTAAAAAAAAGCACGGGGTCTTTCATATCGTAACACCGGCTTCTTTTTCGAGGTACGATCCCCTGAAAATCCAAGTTTCAGGTTGAAAGATAAAGAGAATTCATTCATAATGTGCGCCTCGCAGCCGGGGAATGCAAGTGATTTCCTGTACCGGCGATAGTGAAGAGAAAAACCCTTTAGAGGGCTCTTCGAAAACAGTGAAGAGGCTGAATTGCTTGAAATGACGAAGGAAGAATTTTTCAATCTCTATAATCATGGATTCATACGGGTTGCGGCCTGTACACCCGAGGTGAAGGTAGCCGATCCGGGTTTTAACACGAAAAGTACGATCGAACTGGCGAAGGAGGCGGAAGCAAAGGATGCCCTTTTTGCCATCTTCCCGGAGCTCGGTATCTCCGCATACTCAAATGAAGACCTCTTTCACCAGGACGCCCTCCTCAAGGGTGTTCTCGATTCTCTGAAGGATATCGTCGATGCTTCAAAAACAATGAATCTGATCCTGGTTGTCGGTGCACCCCTTCGGGTCGATTCGGTCCTTTTCAACTGCGGTCTCGTTATTCAGCGGGGACAGATAATCGGCGTCACCGTAAAATCATACCTTCCGAATTACAGGGAATTTTACGAAGGACGCCAGTTCAGCCCTGCTGAAGAGGCAATCTCTCAAAGTATCAGCCTTTGCGGACAGGACAACATCCCCTTCGGTGCCGACCTGCTATTTGATGTCACAAATATCAGAAACTTCACATTTTTTATTGAAATCTGCGAAGACGTCTGGGTTCCCATACCACCCTCGAGTTTTGCCGCGCTTGCCGGCGCGACGGTGATCGGAAACCTTTCCGCGTCGAACATCACCGTTGGTAAATCCGAATACAGACGTGAACTCGCCTCGAATCAGTCGGCCCGTCTCATATCGGCCTATCTCTATACAGCGGCAGGCATGGGTGAATCCACCACGGATCTCTCGTGGGACGGGCATGCCATGATTTATGAGAACGGCACCCTCATCTCCGAATCGAAACGTTTTTCTAAAGAACCCCAGATCATCTACGCAGACCTCGACCTGGACCGTCTTTCCCAGGACAGAATGCGGATGACGAGTTTCGGTCAGAATGCGAGAACGCACAGGGATAGAATTGAACAATTTCGTACCGTATCGTTTTCCATCGACACTCCAAAAAAAAAACTGCTGCTGAATAGGCAATACTCGAGATTTCCCTATATACCGTCGGACCCGAAAAAGAGGGACAGGCGCTCATATGAAATATACAATATCCAGAGTTACGGTCTCGCAAAGCGTCTGCAATCCTCGGGCATAGAAAATATCGTTATCGGGATTTCGGGAGGACTCGATTCCACCCACGCCCTTCTCGTCGCCGCCCATACTATGGATCTCCTCGAACTCCCCCGGACCAATATCAAGGCCTATACGATGCCCGGTTTTGCAACGTCGGAAAAGACCTACACCAACGCCCTGCGTCTCATGCAATCACTCGACGTTGAATCGAACGAAATCGACATCAGACCCAGCTCTCTGCAGATGCTCAAGGACATCGGCCATCCCTATGCAAAGGGCGAAAAAATCTACGATGTCACCTTTGAAAATGTGCAGGCGGGAGAACGGACCTCTCACCTCTTCAGGATCGCCAACCATCGATGTGCCCTGGTGGTGGGAACGGGCGACCTGAGCGAACTTGCCCTCGGGTGGTGCACCTACGGCGTCGGTGATCACATGTCACACTACAATGTCAATGCCAGTGTGCCGAAGACGCTGATTCAATACCTGATCAGATGGGTAGCCTCGTCGGGTCAATTTGACCGGACGACATCGAAGACGCTCCTCGACATCGTCGAGACGGAAATCAGCCCCGAGCTGGTTCCCGGAGAAAAGGGAGAAGAACCGGCACAGATCACGGAGGCGACGATAGGGCCTTACGAACTGCAGGACTTTAACAATTTCTACATCACCCGTCTCGGCTATCTGCCAACGAAGGTCGCCTTTATGGCTTACTGCACCTGGAAGAGAAAAGAGAAAGGTGTCTGGCCCGATGTGCCGGAAGAGAGAAGAAATGAATACACGATTGGGGAAATCAAACACTGGTTAGGTGTTTATCTCTACCGCTTTTTCAAGACAAGTCAGTTCAAGCGGTCCTGTATTCCCAATGGCCCGAAGATCGGTTCCGGTGGGTCCCTCTCTCCCCGGGGAGACTATCGGGCCCCCAGCGACAGCGAGGCCACCGTCTGGCTTGAAGACCTGAAAAAAATACCGGAGAAAGCATAGCGAGATGACAAGAGGCTCCTACAGTGAATTCGACGCCACCGAACTCTACTGCCCGAAATGCAAAAGGGCAGTTCCTGTGAGAAAGCGACTCCTCATTGTCCTTCCCGACGGAGACAAATATGACTATTTCTGTTCCATCTGCGGAACGTCGGTGGGGGACAAAATGGATCACCAGAGTGACAACTTCAGGATTCTGAAAAAATAGCTCCCTTAAGAATCACGAGAAACCTGGGGATAACGATTGAAGATACTAAAAAGTACTGCTTTTTCGAAATAGAGACAAGACCTTTTAATACTTTATCCTTTTTGCCCCTTTTTTTCCTCCATAGCCTTTCGCAGCTTTTCACCGAGGCTCCCGAGGCCGGATCCGCCTTCTTTCGAACCTGAACTGTCGGTATGAACTATCGTGCCTGCTCTATCGGAGGCGGCACCTTCATAGTATTCTCCGAGAAGTTCCCTGCTATGGATATCGTCATGACAATAGACGCAGAGATTTTCCCAGTTGCTCCCATCGGGGGGGTTGTTGTGATGGTTGCCGTCTTTATGATGAACCGTGAGGAGATGACGATTGGAAGCATCAAATTCCTTTCCGCACCGGGCGCAGACCAGACCATGAATCGCAAGGGATTTTTCACGGTAATCTTCACCGGGGTCTTTTCGCATCCCCTCCTTTATGTCTCGAACGACATCCCCGACCGGTCTCGAACCGGCAGTGTCACCCTTTACAACAGTCTTTGTCACCCGCTTTCCCTTGTTCCCAAAGGAAATCCTGGCCATAAATCCTCACCCCTTTTACTAAAGCAGGAAAGAGAAGGAGAGACGGATTCAGAAACCGACTCTCCTTCTTTCATTGACAGAAAATGCCATTGACGCCGCTGGAGAGATCATGCCCGTTTTGAGGACTTCTACACCACTCCCTGCGCCATCATTGCATCGGCAACCTTGACAAACCCGGCAATATTGGCACCGCTCACGTAATTACCGGGCGTACCGTATTCTTCGGCGGCATTGATACACGCCGCATGAATGTCACTCATTATCCTTTTCAGATACTTATCGACCTCTTCACGCGACCAGCTGAGGCGTATGCTGTTCTGAGACATTTCGAGGCCGGATACGGAAACACCTCCCGCATTTGATGCCTTCCCCGGGGCGTAGAGAATCTTGCTCCCAAGGAATACCTCGATGCCTTCAGGGGTCGTGGGCATATTCGCACCCTCTGCCACTATTGTTACATCGTTATTCACGAGATTCTCGGCATCCTTGCCATTGATTTCGTTTTGCGTGGCTGAGGGAAAGGCGCAATCCGCTTTATGGTTCCAGAGGGGGTTATAATCGATATGGGGATCGACAGGTGTATACACTGAATCAGGGTATTTATCGGCATATTCCTTTATCCTGCCGCGCTCCACGTTTTTCAGATACATGACATAGTCAAGCTTTTCCCTCGAGATGCCCGACTCATCGTATATATATCCCGAGGAATCGGAGAGGGTTACCACCTTTCCGCCCAGTTCAAGGATCTTTTCCACCGTATACTGGGCCACATTGCCCGATCCGGAGACGAGGCAGACCTTCCCTTCCATGGAATCGTTCTTTACTGCGAGCATCTCAGAGGCGAAATAAACGCAGCCGTAACCTGTTGCCTCAGGACGTATAAGGCTCCCCCCCCAGGTAATACCCTTGCCGGTCAAAACACCGGTAAATTCGTTCCGAAGCTTTTTATACATGCCGAACAGGTAGCCTATTTCCCTCGCGCCTACACCGATATCGCCCGCCGGAACATCGGTATTAGCCCCGATATGCCTGAATATTTCACTCATGAAACTGTGACAGAAACGCATTACCTCATTGTCCGATTTCCCTTTGGGGTCAAAATTCGAGCCGCCCTTCGCTCCCCCCATGGGGAGTGTTGTAAGAGCATTCTTGAAGGTCTGTTCAAAACCCAGAAACTTGAGTATGCTGAGATTGACAGACGGATGGAAACGAAAGCCCCCCTTATAGGGACCGATGGCGCTGTTCACCTGTATCCGGTAGCCCCTGTTTATCTGTATTTCACCCTTATCATCCACCCAGGGCACACGAAACATAATGATTCGCTCGGGCTCAACCATGCGCTCCAGGATTTTTGCCCTTCTGTATGCCGGATTCTTCTCCAGCACCGGTTTGACCGACTCTGCCACTTCGGTAACTGCCTGCAGAAACTCAGATTCTCCCGGATTACACTCCTCACACATTCTGATAAAATCCTTCATCTGTTACCCCCTTTTATAATGAATATTGAGCATTCGGACTTTTGAACATACCTTCAAAAAAAAATGCCCATAGCCGGACAAACGACTATGGGATTATCGATTATCACATAATTCAATCCGTCGTCAATACGAATCCACTAACTATCACGCTCCAATTTATATAATAACACAACGATTCGAGACTGGCAGAAATGATAAATTGACTGATAATATTCCATGTGGTAGTCAAATCTGACTGAAACCGAAGAAAGAGAGACCGCTATGATCTTAGGAATAGACGTGGGAGGGACACATACTGATGCAGTTCTCCTGGATCACTACGAGGTGAGAAAGAAGGCAAAAGTTCTCACCAACAGGGAAAATCTCTTGGATTCACTTCTTAAGGTCACTGAAGAGATACTAAGTGATGAAGGCCCCGAAATACTCGACAGGGTCGTCTTAAGCACCACCATGTCCACCAATGCCATCGTGCAGGACAAGATAAGCAAGGTGGGCATGATACTGGCAAGCGGCCCCGGCCTTCCCCCGTCGATGCTCACGATAAACGATGATACTCATTTCGTCTCCGGCTATGTGAATCACCGCGGAGTTGAGGTTGCCGGCATTGATCACGATGAGATATCGAAAATTGCAGAAAAACTCAGAGGCGAAGGGATCGAGCATGTGGGAATCGTGGGTAAATTCTCATCTCGAGATCCGCATATCGAGACAGACATCGGTGATTCTATTGATGGCAAGTTCAAACATATTTCCCTCGGTCACAGAATGTCGGGGAACCTCAATTTTCCCCGACGCATCGCAACGACCTATCTCAATGCCGCCGTCTGGGATACCTATAATTCCTTCATCGATAACATCAAAGAGTTTGTGGGAAGATTCAAAACCGATTTCCCCATCTATATCCTGAAGGCGGACGGGGGAACGTTCGAAATTAGCCAGTCGGTGAAGTGTCCCGTTCAAACCATACTCTCGGGACCCGCTGCCAGTATTATGGGAATTCTGAGCCTCACGAATTGCCAAGAAGACGCTATCGCGCTCGACATTGGAGGAACCACCACGGATATCGCAATATTTGCCGGCGGCATCCCCCTTCTGGAACCGCTGGGAGTTACCATTAAAGGACACAAGACACTGATACGAGGACTCAGAACACGGTCCATCGGTATAGGGGGAGACAGCAGAGTGACCTACGAAAATGGTGAATTAACAGTGGGCCCCGAAAGAGTAGGTCCCGCTGCCGCCTTTGGCGGGCCATCCCCCACACCGACCGATGCCATGATTGTCCTCGGTCTCACCGATATAGGAGAGAAGGAAAAGGCCGAAAAGGCCATAGCGGAGATTGCCGAATCGATGAATGTTCCCCTCCATGATGCGGCAGAAACAATTTTTCATAGTGCATGCGAAACAATTACCTCGTCCGTTAAGGATATGATCGACGAGATAAACAATGCGCCCGTCTACACGGTTCACGAAATGTTAGACGGAAAAAAAATCGAACCAAACCTGCTCTATGTTGTGGGCGGACCTGCCAAACCTATGGCACCTCGTCTGGGAGATATGCTGGGGTGTACCACGCACATCCCTGAAAATGCGGAGGTAGCAAATGCCATAGGTGCCTCTCTCGCGAGAACCACGACGGAGCTTACCGTACTCGCCGATACCGAAAAGGGGACACTGACAATTGTCGAAGAGGGGATACAATTAACAATACCCCGTGAATTCGAAAGGGAGGATGCCCTGAAGATCTGCATGGATAAACTCCGCGAGAGGGCAATAAAAATGGGAGCAAAGGAAGATGACCTGGAAATAGAAATCACCGAAGATCAATCCTTCAATATGGTACGGGGCTATTATACGGCCGGAAAAAATATCAGGATTAAGGCACAGGTGAAGCCGGGCCTCATCTCCAACTTTCAAAAGGGGGAAACCAGATGAACGTGAAGAAAACAGGGCTGATATTCTTTCCCGCCTTTGACTGGGCGATATCGCCGAGCCACCCCGAAAGGGAGGAGCGGCTTCTCTATACACAGGATCAGGTATTTGAGGAAGGCCTCCTCGACCTCGACAATGTTTTTGAGTTTAAGCCGGGTCTCGCCTCCACGGAAGATATCAACCGGATCCATATATGCGTTCCCGGAGCAGAAAGCGTCATTACCGAGTCCCATCTCATCTCTGCGGGAGGAGCCATTACGGCCGCAGAAAAGGTTCTCACAAAAGAGGTAGATAATGCCTTTGCCCTCGTTCGGCCACCCGGTCATCACGCAATGAGGGTAGTCCACGGAGCCCGAGGATTCTGCAACATCAATATTGAAGCAATCATGGTCGAATATATCAGGCATAGATACGGTCATAAAAGGATTGCCATCGTGGATACGGACTGCCACCACGGAGACGGTTCCCAGGACATCTTCTGGCACGATCCCGACACCCTCTACATCTCCATACATCAGGACGGAAGGACGCTCTACCCAGGATCGGGATTTCCGAATGAGTTTGGCGGTCCCAATGCGCTCGGATATACGATAAATATCCCGCTCCCCCCGAACACCTCCGACAAGGGATTTCTCTTTGCACTCGACAACCTGATCCTCCCCATCCTGGACGAATTCAAGCCCGACCTTGTTATCAATTCGGCGGGTCAGGATAATCACTATTCTGATCCGATTACCAATATGAATTTTTCAGCGAATGGTTACGCCATACTGAACGAACGGCTCTCACCCGATATCGCCGTCTTAGAAGGCGGTTACTCCATAGAAAGCGCCCTCCCCTATATCAATGTGGGCATCATTATGGCAATGGCGGGGCTCGATTACAGTTTTGTAAAGGAACCGGATTACAATCCGAGGGAGATAGAGCAGTCTTCCCAGATCAGCCGATATATCGAAGAGGAGGTATCGCAGATCTACGAGCTCTGGAAAAATCGTCATTCCCAGAAGGCAGAGATGGTAAAGAATGCCAAATACGCGAGGCGAAGCAGGAGCATCTACTATGACACGGATGGGATTAACGAAGAGCAGGAAGAGACCATCCGCATCTGTGACGACTGCGGAGGTATGCTCACAATCGATTCCAAGGCAAGTACGGGAAACAGAATATTTGCCGTTATCGTTCCGGGGCAGAGTTGTTCCACCTGCCGGGAGAAGGGAGAAAAGGCCTTTGAATCAGTAGAAACCGGGCGATACGACTACGTGTATTTTCAGGACAGGGACAGGGATCTCTTTATCGTAAAATAGCTTTCCACAGCACAGGATTGAACAGCATTATTTCTCCCTTTGTGCCTCGACTACTTTGTGCCTTTGCAACTTCATAAACGATGGAAACCAAATTTCAAGAACTTGTAAAAATAATGGAGCGATTACGGTCCCTCGATGGATGTCTCTGGGACAGGACACAGACAAAGGAGGATATCGGAAGGTACCTTATAGAGGAGGCCCACGAGGCCATCGACGCGATTGAGGAAGGAAAAAGCGAGGCCTTGAGGGAAGAACTCGGCGATGTCCTCTTTCAGATCCTCTTCCTTGCGAGAATATCCGAAGAGGCTGGTGAATTTGACATCTCCGACGTGATCGATACGATATCCGAGAAGATGATTCGCCGTCATCCCCATGTCTTCGGGGACACGACCGTCGAGAGCGTCGACGAGATCAGGTCAAACTGGGAAGAGATAAAGATACGAAGCGAGGGTAAAACCGACAGGAAGGGATCTCTTTCTTATAAAATACCCCGTTCCCTTCCATCACTTGCGAGGGCGAAGAAAATCACCGAACGCGCATCGATGGTCGGTTTTGACTGGGATAGGAAAGAGGCAGTCCTTGAAAAAATTGAGGAAGAGCTTGAAGAGTTGAGAGCCGCCCTTGGGAAAGGTGGGGAACCCTTTATAAAAGAGGAAATCGGGGATCTTCTCTTTTCCATTGTCAATCTGTGCAGATTCACCGATGTGGAGCCGGAAGAGGCCCTCCGATTTTCCATTGCTAAATTTATTAACCGGTTCGCCTTCATCGAAGAAAGCCTGAAAGACGAGGGGAAGACACCCGAAGAGGCCTCTCTCGAAGAAATGGACCGGCTCTGGGATATTGCAAAGTCGAGAGATGAGGCAAAACGATAGATGAAGGAATCATGGTAATGAAGTTGTTGTTATGTGTTATAGGTCTGGTATTGATTATTGAGGGTCTCCCCTATTTCGCCTTTCCCGAGAAGATCAAGTCCTACCTCATGAAGGTCCATGAAATACCGGACAACACCCTCAGGATACTCGGCCTCGCCTCCGTTGTTGCCGGACTAATTCTCGTATACTTCGGGAGAAGGTAGAATCTCAGGAGGGGTTGTTCCGCAATAGTGAGGAAGAGCAAACTCTGCACCATGAAGGAACGGAACCGGCGGATACCCACGCAATAAAAATTAACCGTTACGATTACCTATTGACTTTAAAGTTTTTTTCTGATTATTTCCCTCAATTCGCGACTATGAAAACAGAAGATTTTTACTACAGGCTTCCGGAAAGCCTCATTGCACAGAAACCCTCCAATCTGAGAGACCATTCGAGAATGATGGTCGTCGATAGAAGAAAGGGGACTGTGGAATTGAGATATTTCTATGAAATCTCCGAATTCTTCGAGAGGGGAGATACCCTAGTCATTAATGATTCCAGGGTAATACCGGCACGGCTTTTCGGAACAAAATCGACGGGAGCGACCATTGAGATACTCCTCCTTACGAAACATGGTTCTCCGAAGCGATGGGAGGTGCTCCTTCGACCGGCCAAGAGGGTAAGAATCGGAACAGAGATATCGTTCAATGACGGGGCATCTGCCCTGGTTGCGGAACGAAGGTCGGAAAAAAAATGGATTCTTGACTTCTATACAGAGGGCGACTTTGACCTCTTTCTGGAACGAAACGGACGTGCCCCTCTTCCTCCTTACATAAAAAGGGAAAAGGGTGGTGGCAACGATAATCTGGACCAGGAACGATATCAGACCGTTTATGCAATAATACCGGGGTCCGTGGCGGCCCCCACGGCGGGTCTCCATTTTTCCGAGGAGATCCTCGAAAAACTGGAAAAACGTGGTGTTGATATCGTAAAGGTCACGCTCCACGTTGGATACGGGACGTTCCTCCCCATAGAAACGGACAATATTGAAGACCACGTGATGGAGGAAGAATGCTATGAAATTTCGCCGGGGGCGTCGGAGAGAATCGCAAAAGCGGGGAGAATAACTGCCACGGGGACCACATCAGTCAGGGTCCTTGAATCGGCAACGGGCTCGGAGGGCAAAACCAGTGCAGGACTCGGATATACGAATCTCTTTATATATCCGGGATACAGCTTCAAGAAGGTGAACCGGCTCATCACCAATTTCCATCTTCCCAAATCATCGCTCTATTTACTCGTCTGTGCCTTTGCCGGAAAAGAATTAATAGAAAAGGCCTATAAAATCGCCGTAGACGAAGGATTCAGATTTTACAGTTACGGCGATTGTATGCTGATAGTATAAGGGTTGGACAGAAACATGAAGCCCACATTCGAACTTTTAAAAAGAGACACAACATCGGGGGCCAGGCTGGGAAAGCTTACGACACCCCATGGTACGATTGATACCCCCGTTTTTATGCCCGTGGGAACCCAAGGAACGGTAAAGGGTCTTGTCCCTGAAAGGGTAAAGGAACTGGGGGCAAAAATCATTCTTGGGAACACCTACCACCTCTATCTCAGGCCAGGCCATGAACTGATACGGGACTTCGGTGGTCTGCACAGGTTTATGAACTGGGACGGCCCCATACTGACAGACAGCGGCGGCTTTCAGATCTACAGTCTCGCCACATTGAGGAAACTGGAAGAAGAAGGGGCAACCTTTCAGTCACACATAGACGGTTCTACCCATTTTATAGGCCCCGAAAAATGTATAGAGATTCAGGAGGCGATAGGCTCTGATATCATGATGTGTCTCGACGAATGCCTGCCCTACCCTGCCACACGCGACTATGCCGAAAAATCACTCGGCATGACCACCAGGTGGGCAAAAAGGTGCAAGGATGCGAGAAAGAGTGACAATCAGGCCCTCTTCGGCATTTCACAGGGAGGAATGTACGGAGAACTCAGGGAGAGGGGAATAGCGGAGCTTACCACTATCGGTTTCGACGGCTATGCCCTCGGTGGGCTCAGCGTCGGTGAGCCCAAAGAACTTATGTGGGAGACGGTAGGAAAGTCTGCGCCCCTTCTGCCCGAAGAAAAACCGAGATACCTTATGGGTGTTGGAACTCCGGAAGATATCGTGGAATGTGTCTACTGCGGGATCGACATGTTCGACTGTGTCATGCCGACAAGAAATGCCAGAAACGGAATGTTATTTACAAACGGGAGAAAGATTGCTATAAGGAATGCCCATTATCGGGACGACGAATCACCCCTCGACAGTGAATGTGATTGTTACACCTGTAAAAACTATTCCAGGGCCTATCTCAGGCACCTGTTTATCGCCAGGGAAATCCTGGCGATTGTTTTGAACACGATCCACAACGTCAGGCATTTTATACGCCTGATGGAGAAAATACGAGAGGCGATTAAAAACGACGATTACGAAAACTTCAGGAGAGATTTTAAGTCTAAGAACTCCGATGTAGATACAGACTGACTTTAAAAACGCCCGGGGTTAACTCGGAAAGAGGAGGAAGCGAAAAATGAGTGGTATAGCATATGCTATGGGAGGTGCCGGACAGGGCGGAACGGGAGCTCAGGGCGGCGATATGCATTTTATCATCGTGATGGCTGCAATCTTTGCCATTTTCTATTTTCTTCTTATCAGGCCTCAGCAAAAGAGGCAGAAGGAAGTAAAGGCAATGATTAGTAATCTTGGTCATGGCGACACAGTTGTAACCTCCGGCGGTCTGCACGGAAAGATAACAGGACTAACGGATCAGATTGTAACCCTTGAAGTGAGCGACAAGGTACGGGTAAAGGTATCAAGGGGCAATATTGCAGCAGTAACACAAAAGGGAGCAGCAAAGGAATAATACGTCGAAAGGGGTGCCGATGTTTGATAAGAATATTAAGATAAGGGCGATCATTGCAATTTCAGTGATGTTAATTGCGCTATTTTATCTTACGCCTTCACTGACAGAAAGTCTTCCCGGTTTCTGGAAAAACAATCTGCCCACTGACAAGATTCATCTTGGTCTCGATCTTCAGGGGGGAATGCACCTCGTCCTGGAAGTGGAAACTGAAAAGGCAGTAGAAAACGCAACGGAGAGGATATCAAACGATCTGAAGGAAGTCCTCATGAAAAAGAAGGTCCGGTTCAGAAACCTTGACCGCACAGAAGGAACAACCATCATGATCGAACTCAGGGACTCGGAGTCAAGAGGCCAGTTTGAAAGGATCCTGGAAGAGGATTTTCCAACCCTCGAGATCAAATCCTCGGAGATTATTGAAGGCCAGGAAAGGATCTTTCTAAAAATAGAGTCCAAGCAGGCCGAGACCATCAAGAAGTTTGCCGTAGATCAGAGTCTGGAAACGATACGGAACAGAGTGGATCAATTCGGCGTTTCCGAACCGGAGATTATTCCTCAGGGAAAAGACCGTATACTGATTCAGCTTCCAGGTGTAAAAGATCCGCAGAGGGCCATCAACCTCATAGGGAAGACAGCCCTTCTCGAGTTCAAGCTCCTGGATGAAGAACACAGTGTCGACGATGCCCTGCGCGGCACCATGCCTCCGGGCAGTATCGTATTATACGGCTACAAGATCGACCCCGACACACAGCGAAGGAAAAAGGTACCCTATCTGCTGAAGAAAAAGACACTCCTCACGGGTGATGCTCTCGAGGACGCAAAGGTAAGGATCGGTAACAGATTTGGTGAACCCTATGTCGGACTCAAGTTCGACTCCCAGGGCGCACGGGATTTTGACAGAATAACCGCACAAAACGTCAACAAACGGCTGGCCATTGTCCTTGATGAGGTCGTCCACTCCGCACCGGTTATACAGGAGAGGATATCGGGCGGACAGGCCCAGATTACCGGCACATTCACCATGGAAGAGGCACGCGATCTCGCCATTGTCCTCAGGGCAGGCGCCCTTCCCGCACCGGTAATAATACTCGAACAGAGAACGGTGGGACCGTCACTCGGCCAGGATTCTATTGACAAGGGTCTCTTGTCCATTATCGTGGGAAGTATACTGGTTATTCTCTTTATGGTTGCCTACTATAAGCTGTCGGGGTTCATAGCCAACCTGGCTCTCATAATGAATATCGTCATTATTATGGGCGCACTGGCCGCCTTCAAGGCCACTCTGACACTTCCGGGTATTGCGGAAATTGTTCTCACTATCGGCATGGCTGTCGACGCCAATGTTCTTATCTTTGAGAGGATCCGGGAGGAAGCGCGGCTCGGAAAATCGCCGAATGCGGCGATTGACAGCGGATACGCCAAGGCTCTTCTCACGATCGTTGATGCAAATATCACGACTCTTATCGCAGCCCTGGTCCTGTTTCAGTTCGGCACGGGACCCGTCAAGGGATTTGCCGTCACGCTCAGCATCGGTATAATCAGCAGTATGTTCACTGCTATTTTTGTGACGCGAATTGTTTACGACTATTTCGTCTGGCACAGAAAAATCAAAATGATCAGCATATAGGAGACATCGATGGAACTTATAAAACCAGGAACAAATCTGAATTTCGTCGGAAGGATGAAGATGGCCTCCTTTGCGTCTGTTGTTGTGATCATCATAAGCATTGTATCCCTGCTATTCCACGGCGGCCCCAATCTCGGGATCGATTTTGCGGGAGGAACGCAGGTACAGATCAAGTTTGAAAAGAAAACTGAGGTAAAAGATATACGGGATTCCCTCGCGACAATCGACCTCGGCAAGAGTATCATTCAGCAGTTCGGATATGAGGATAACAGCGAATTTCTGATAAAAACGGAAAAGTCAAGCTCCGAGATAAAGGGGCTCTCGAGCAGTATCGAAGAGGCACTGACCGCCCAGTTTGGTAAGGACGCCTTTGAGGTACGGAGGGTCGAGGTTGTGGGACCCAAGGTCGGCAAGGACCTGAGGCAGAAGGGCATGCTCGCCATGGTTTACGCAATCATAGGAATACTCATCTATATTACCTGGAGGTTTGAATTCCGGTATGCAATAGGTGCAATAATTGCCCTGGTCCACGACGTCCTTATTACGGTGGGAATCTTTTCTCTCCTGGATAAGGAATTTTCTCTCCCTATCATTGCCGCACTCCTTACGATAATAGGATATTCGCTTAACGACACCATCGTCGTCTTCGACAGGATAAGGGAAAACCTGAGGAAGGTAAGACGACAGGAGCTGGCAGGGGTGGTAAATTCAAGTATAAACCAGGTCCTGAGCAGGACCATACTGACATCGGGTACGACACTCCTTGTGGTAGGTGCGCTCTTTTTCCTCGGTGGTGCTGTGATCCACGACTTCGCCTTTGCCCTTCTTGTGGGAGTAGTCGTCGGTACCTATTCATCAATATTTATTGCCAGTCCCACCATTCTTGCCTGGGAAACTGTTTGGCCATCAAAGAAAAAGAGGAAATAGGCACCGTGTCTCCCCTTGCAACAGCAGGCCTGACACTCTTTATTCTTCTACTGTTTGTTGGGATTTTTATCACGGTATATGGTTTTCCCGGGACGTTTGTTATTCTGACAGATGTCATTATCTACTCCTGGATAACCGGATTTGAAGAGATAGGATTTGCGATAATTCTCATGCTCGCTGTTATTACCCTCGCAGCGGAGGCTGTCGATTTTTACCTCGGCATGAAAGGTGCCAAGAAATACACACCTTCAAAAACGGCCGTCTTTGCCTCACTGGTAGGAGGAATTGTCGGGGCAATCGTAATGACACGTATTCTTTTGGGACTGGGTACTGCAATCGGTATCTTTCTCGGCGGTTTTTCCGGGGTACTTATCGCAGAGTTCATGGAAGAGAGAAGGCTGAAACCGTCCTTCAGGGCAAGTTACGGGGCCCTGTCAGGAAGAATCGCAGGGGTGCTGACAAGAGGTTTTTCCGCCGTTATGATGACCATCATTGCCATGTCAAAAATATATTCCTGAGGATAGAGGATATGAAAAAGATCGACAAGAACATTGTCAAAGAGTATGCGGAAACAATTATTATAGCGATACTTATCGCACTCTTTATACGGACCTTTCTGGTTCAGGCCTTCAAGATTCCTTCAGGTTCCATGAAAGAAACGCTTCTCATCGGCGACCATATCCTTGTCAACAAATTCATCTATGGAATAAAGATTCCCTTCCTGAGAAAGACCCTGGTCCCCATAAGTGACCCCGAACAGGGAGACATTGTGGTTTTTATATACCCGATAGATAGATCAAAGGATTTCATCAAAAGAGTCATTGCCGTCGCCGGCGACACCATAGAGATAAAAGACAAAAAAATCTTCATCAATGGCGCTTACTATAACGAAGGTCATGGAGTCTATACCGATAATCTGATATTTCCACGAGCCATTCAGCCCCGTGATAATTTCGGTCCTGTAACAGTACCCGAGGGAGCTCTCTTCGTAATGGGGGACAACCGTGACCAGAGCCTTGACAGCAGGTTCTGGGGATTCGTGAATCTGAAAGACGTCCTCGGCAAGGCCTTTATCATATACTGGTCATGGGACGGGAACAATCATGGTCCCCGCTGGGGCAGGCTGGGACGTATTATAGACTAAAATGGCTTGACATAGAATGCGGGCATTGTTATAAGTTCTCGTTGAAAGTTCTCAGTAAATTGAAAGAGGAAGAGTTATGATCCTTACGTTTCTTTGCATGCAAAATTGTTAAAAGGCCTTCTCATTTAACGGGAAGGCCTTTTTTTTGGACTAATCAGCTTTTAAACAGATCAAAAAAGAGGGATAACAAAAACGATGACTAAGAAAAAGGTGGTAATGGATGCCGAAGGGATAGACAGATCCCTGACGAGGATCGCCTATGAAATTCTCGAAGAGAACAAAGGCATACGGGACCTTGTGGTAATAGGAATACGAGAGGGTGGCGTATGTCTGGCAGAGAGAATCGCCAAGAAGATATCAAATATTGAAAAAACCGACGTGCCCCTGGGCATTCTTGACATAACGCTCTACCGTGATGATGTATTATCGACAGCTAAAAAACCGAAGCTGGGAAAGACGGACATACCTTTTTCCCTGGACAACAAAAAAGTCGTTCTCGTCGACGACGTCATCTTCACGGGTAGAACAATACGGGCGGCCATGGACGCACTGATGGATTTTGGAAGGCCGACTCTCATTCAGCTTGCGGTCCTGATCGACAGAGGCCACAGGGAACTTCCGATACGACCGAACTTTGTGGGAAACAGCCTTCCCTCATCACTCTGGGAAGAGGTGAGCGTCCATCTTGCCGAGATAGAGGGGATAGACGAAGTAGTAATCGAAAACATTTAAATCGAGGCACTACGATGAAATTTGAAAGAAAAGATATACTTGGACTGAAAGATTATTCCAGGGATGAGATCAATTTTATTCTCGATACGGCAGAATCCCTCAAGGAAATATCCACACGGAAGATCAAGAAGGTCCCTACTCTCCGAGGCAAAACGGTCATCAGTCTTTTTTACGAGCCAAGTACACGGACGAGAACCTCCTTTGAAATCGCTGCCAAGAGATTAAGTGCCGATGCGGTAAATATCACGGCATCTGCAAGCAGCGTCGTCAAGGGTGAGACCCTCATCGACACGGCACGAAACCTGGAATCCATGAATCCCGACATCATTATCATGAGACATAGTGCCGCCGGTGCTCCCCATATTCTTGCACGACTGCTGAAACATCAATCAATTATCAATGCCGGTGACGGGGCCCATGAACACCCCACCCAGTCTCTTCTGGATATGATGACCATACGGGAAAAGAGGGGTAAAATAGACGGCCTGAGGGTTGCTCTCATCGGCGATATAGCCCACAGCAGGGTGGCACGTTCCAATATCTACGGTCTTACCATAATGGGGGCCGAGGTGGCACTCTGCGGACCTGCCATGATGATGCCGAGGGAAATCGACAAAATGGGCGTCACCGTCCATAACCGGATGGAGGAAGCGATACGGGACGCAGACATTATCATGATGCTCAGGATCCAGTTGGAACGGCAGAAAAACAACATGTTTCCCTCGGTGCGCGAATACGCAAAGCTTTACTGCCTCACACCCGACAGGGTCAAAATGGCGAAGAAAAACGTTCTTGTAATGCACCCGGGGCCTATCAACAGGGGTGTGGAAATAGACCCGCAGATTGCCGACGGGCCCTATTCTGTCATTCTTGAGCAGGTTACAAACGGTGTCGCCTTGCGAATGGCACTGCTCTATCTTTTGGCGGGAGGAAAATGATGAGACTACTACTCAAGGGGGGAAGAATAATCGACCCCTCACAAAATATGGATGCGACAATGGATCTTCTCATAGAGAAAGGAACCGTCTCCCGAATAGCAACAACTATCCCCGAAAGAAAGGGAGAGAAAACGGCGGTGATAGACCTGACCGGTATGATACTAACACCGGGCCTTATTGACATGCATACCCACCTCAGGGAACCCGGACACGAATACAAGGAGACCGTTCAAACAGGGAGTGAAGCCGCTGTTGCAGGAGGATTCACATCGATCGCCTGCATGGCCAATACAGAGCCAATAAATGACAACCGATCCGTCACGGAGTTCATACTACGACAGGCACAGGCCGCCGGTATGGCCCGTGTCTATCCCGTCGCCGCGGTAAGCAAAGGTGAGCAGGGTAAATTCCTGACAGAATTCGCCGACCTGAAAGATGCCGGTGCTGTTGCACTCTCCGACGACGGAAATCCCGTTATGGACAGCAGACTGATGAGAAATGCCCTTGAATACGCCTCCTCGCTCGGAATTCCCATAATATCTCACTGCGAGGACACGAATCTATCGGCGGGAGGACAGATGAACGAGGGGTATACCTCGACGGAACTGGGTCTCCAGGGTATTCCAAACACCGCCGAACATATTATGATTGCCAGGGATATCGCACTTGCCGAGTTTTCAAATGTCTCGGTACACATCGCCCACGTAAGCACCGCCGAATCCGTACGAATAATACGGGAAGCCAAGAAACGGGGGGTCATGGTGACGGCGGAAACGGCACCCCACTACTTTACCCTCACCGATGAGGCCCTCAAGGAATTCTCCACCAATTACAAAATGTATCCACCACTCAGAAAAAATGAGGACGTTGAGGCAATAAAGGAAGGTCTCAAAGACGGCACCATTGATGCCATCGCAAGCGATCACGCACCTCATTCATCGATCGAGAAGGATGTGGAATTCGAGTACGCCGCGAACGGCATCATCGGTCTGGAAACCTCCCTTTCGGCAAGCCTCATACTGGTGAAAGAAAATGTCCTTTCGCTTTCCCAGCTCATCGAGAAGATGAGCACAAACCCTTCGGGAATACTCAAGATACCGGGCGGTACTTTAAAGGCGGGATCGAACGCCGACATTACGGTCATCGATTTGCAAAAGAAGTGGATCGTGAAGGCCGACACATTCCGTTCGAAAAGCCGCAATACGCCCTTTGAAGGCAGGAAATTCCGGGGCAGAGCGGTTCTGACAATTGTCGGCGGAAATGTAAAATACTCGATTCTTTCCCTTCCCGGTCGTAAAATTTAGAGTTGCAAGTTTCTGCTTGACATTTTATATGCTCTTAATCAGGCATCTGCAGGTGTTGTATGAGTATGGAGAGAAAAGAAGAAATCAAATATCTCGGCCAGCTGAAAGAGTGGATCGGCCTCAACAGGGAATTTGAAATCATTGACCTCTTTGCCGATCTGCATCCCGCCGACATCGCCGACCTCATCGACAACCTTGAAGAACAGGAAAAAATTCACCTCTTTTCACTCCTTGACGTGGAAAAGGCCTCGGACGTTATACCAGAACTCAGTGACATATCGAGAGAGCAGATACTGGAAGATATGTCCGACACAAAACTGGCCGAAATCATCGATGAGATGGATTCCGACGATGCGGCCGATGTAATTGCAGAGCTTACCGAAGAGCAGGCCAGAGCCGTTCTTGATGTAATCGAGCCGGAAGAATCGGAAGACCTGAAAGAACTCATGAAATATGACGAGGACAGCGCCGGCGGTATCATGCAGTCGGAGCTCGTCTCCGTTCTGGAAACGGCCAACGTGAGGGATGCCGTCAATGCCGTCATCAATATCTCTGATGAGATTGAAAATATCTACAACGTCTTTGTCGTTAACGATGCAGGTGTCCTCATCGGTACGATCCCCCTGCAGAAACTTATTATCGCCAAGAGAAACGACGCCATCATAGAGACAATTGACAAATCCATACCGAGCGTCGATGTCGACGTGGACCAGGAAGAAGTTGCCCGAATGTTTGAAAAGTATGACCTCGTCGCACTCCCCGTGGTGGACAGTAGCGGACATCTTCTGGGAAGGATCACGATCGATGATGTGGTCGACGTCATGGAAGAGGAAACATCGGAGGACCTTTACCGGATCGCCGGCCTCGACGAGGACGACAACATTTTTAACGAACCATTTCAATCCATAAAAAAGAGACTCCCCTGGCTTTATCTCAATCTCCTGACGGCTCTCGTATCGGCACTGGTTATCGGGTTCTTTGAAGACACCATAAAGATGATGGTGGCCCTCGCCGTCTTCATGCCCGTTGTCGCCGGTGTCGGGGGAAATGCGGGAAGTCAGACACTCACCCTTATCGTGAGGGGGCTCGCCCTGGGAGAAGTTACCTATGAAAATTCCAGAAAGGCCCTCTATAAGCAGACATTTGTCGGGATCGCCAACGGCGTGGCCGTGGGACTGGTGGTGGGAATCATCGCCTATTTCTGGAAGGGAATCCCCATTTTGGGTATCGTCCTCGGCCTTGCAATGATAATCAATATCTTCGTCGGCACCCTGATTGGAACACTCATTCCCCTCAGTCTGAAATGGTTGAAATCGGACCCCGCATTGGGTTCACATATTTTTGTCACGGCCTTCACCGATGCCTTCGGCTTTTTTTCCTTCCTCGGGCTCGCCGCCATCTTTATCAAACTGTTCACATAAAAGCCGGTCAGCAATGATTGATTACCCACTGACACGATCAAGGTCTAACGCATCATGACCAAAAGAGCCATATATAAGGCCTCTGCCTTTGTCCTTCGTTTTATCGATTACGGAGATTCCGACCGTATCGTTACTTTTTACACCGACAAATCGGGCAAACTCAAAGGGATTGCAAAGGGAGCCCGGAGAAGCAAAAAGAGGTTTTTAAACGCCATAGAACCCTTTTGCCACTCCACTATCCTCTACTCCAGAAGGTCGAAAGAGGGCCTGGCCCTGATTGAGAACTGCGACGTCATAAATCATTATCCAGGAATAAGAGCAGATTTGGAGAGGACCATGGTGGCGTCCTGCTTTATCGAGCTTATCGATCAATTTACGATTGAGGGAAGAAAGGTCCCGGGATTATTCAAACTCCTTGAAGATTTTCTCGGGCTTATCGAAAAGGGAAATAATATTGATGAAACGCTGCGATTTTTTGAACTTCGCCTCCTCAAGATTGCGGGCTACGAACCGGCCCTCGAAAGGTGTGTCAAGTGCGGCACACCACTTGACAAAATGGAATCCCCTTTCTTCTGCCCCTCCGACGGGGGCATAAAGTGCTCCCTCTGTGAGAGAGACAGTTTTAATTCCCTCCCCGTATCGGCCGGCACCCTGAAAATTCTCTCCATGGGAAATAAAATGGATACCGACAGGATTCACCGCCTTGTTCTCTCGAAGAGGGCCCTGAGAGAGAGCGGTGATATTCTCAGGCTTTTTATACGACACATCCTCGGGAAAGAGCTGAAATCCCTGCAGGTTTTCAATCAAATCAAGAATATGCAGCCATAGTTTTGTACTTTATCCTGCAGACTCAAGGATATACACGTCCCCCGATATTTCCTGCCCCTCTTCCTTGCGAATGGCCTCGGGGCGATGCTTCGCGATTTTGAAACCATGCTGCTTGGCAAGTGCCTGAATGTAGCTGAAGCTGTGGGCATATCTGCCGGTGGGACGGAGGATATAATCATCCCCCAGAGTGACTTCTGTGGAAAAGGCAAAATAGGATTTGCTCGTTGAGCACCTCTTTACCGATGAAAAGACGGGGGTAAGGTTCCCCGTGTATATAAAGACGTCGGCGGCAAGAAAGAGGTCATACCTCTCAGGACTCTCATTCAACACCTCGACCATGTCGCCTGTCATGAGAGCGTCATAGATATTCTTTTTCTCGGCCTTCTCGATTATTACGGGCGAGATATCGATTCCTTCCAAACGGTCCGTCAGGGATCGTATTTTTTCACCGGCAAGACCCGTTCCACATCCCAGGTCAAGGACCTTATTAAACCTCACCTTTTTCCCCAGGAGATCATAAAGCATATCCCTGAGAACCGAGGGTATGTCGTAGGAAAGGGTTCCCACAAGGTGGTTCTCGAAATTTTCGGCATAGCGGTCATAGAGGTCCCTCACGTATTGCCCGGGGGCAGCCTCAGTCTTCATCCCCGTCAGGGCCGCCAGCATATGCCGTGCCGATACATTGTCGTAATCCAGTTCAACAGCACGTCTGAAACATTGAACGGCCTCGTCAATTCTTCCACTGTCCTTTAACAGATTCCCCAGGTTGTTCTGTGCACTGCTGTTTTCAGGTTCTATTTTTATAGCGCGATTGTATGCATCGATGGCCTCATCGATCTTTCCCTGCGCCTTGAGAATGATGCCGATATTGTGGTAGGCAGCCATATTATTCTCATCACGGGCAAGGACAGTACGATACGAGGCGAGGGCCTCATCCATTTTCCCCTGCGTCTTGAGGATATTGCCCGTATTCAGATGAGCGGCGACATGGCCCGGATTGAGCGAAATGGCGTTACTGAAATATGAGAGGGCCTCATCCACCCTTCCCTCTTCCATATATATATTTCCGATATTGAAATGTGCACCGGCATGACTTCTGTCAGTATCGATTGCCCTGAGATACCTGTCCTTCGCCTCCTCAATCTTGCCCTGTTTCTTCAAAACGTTGCCAAGATTGTAATTAGAAATCGCGTGGTTCCTGTCGAGAGAAATTGCCTCCCTGAGTAAGGATTCTGCCTCATCTAATCTGCCCTGACTCATCAGCACTGCACCGAGATTGCAGAGTACATCGACATCGTGCGGAACGGATACCAGCACCTGCCGGTAGCAGTACTCCGCCTCTTTGAATCTTCCCGCCCTGTGATGCTGCAAGGCGATGCTGAGTGTTTCCTCGACTTTTCTGGAAGGTTGTCCGAAGGGTCGGTATGCAACCCCTTTTTTCACATCTTCCTTTTCTCCTCTTTTTCCCCTGGAAGACATACTATATCCGTCCCATGTTGGTGGTGAGTAAATATGCATGAAACATATCACCTTTACTGGAAGGTCACAAACCAAAAAGAGGCAAAAACGATCGCTCTCTGGAGTATGCAGCCCCCTCAGCACCGCAATAACGTCCTTGACACTGCCCAAGCATAATGATAGTGTCCCCCGCGACTTAGAGCATTTGCAAGAGATGATGAAGGAGGAAATTGTGACCTTTCAGGAACTGATATTTTCCCTTGAAAAATACTGGGCCGATCAGGGGTGTATTGTACAACAGCCCTACGATATAGAAGTGGGCGCCGGCACATTCAACCCGGCCACTTTTCTCAGGGCGCTCGGTCCCGAACCATGGAATGTTGCCTACGTGGAACCGTCACGTCGGCCTACCGACGGAAGATACGGTGAAAACCCGAACAGACTCCAGCACTACTATCAGTATCAGGTAATAATGAAGCCTTCTCCCCTTGATATTCAGGATCTTTACCTTAATTCGCTGAAGAGTTTCGGTATTGACCCCCTTGAACACGATATACGATTTGTGGAAGACGACTGGGAATCGCCCACCCTTGGGGCCTGGGGCCTTGGCTGGGAAGTGTGGCTCGATGGCATGGAAATCACCCAGTTCACCTATTTTCAGCAGGTAGGGGGCATCGATCTCAATCCCGTATGCGTGGAAATAACGTACGGAATCGAGAGAATCTGCATGTATCTCCAGGAAATTGACAACGTGTACGACCTCGAATGGGGAAGCGGCGTCAAGTACGGTGATGTTCACCATAAGGGCGAAGTCGAATTCTCTCATTACAACTTTGAAGAAGCCGATGTGGAGATGCTGCGGAAGCTCTTCGATATGTACGAAAAGGAATCGATAGAAATGTCGGAGAAAGGCCTCGTCCTTCCCACCTACGACTACTGTCTCAAATGCTCTCATGCATTCAATATTCTGGATGCACGGGGGGCAATCAGCGTGACGGAACGAACGAGCTACATCGGAAGGGTACGAAACCTGGCACGACTGAGTGCTGAGGGATATCTGAAACAGCGGGAAGAGATGGGATATCCCCTCATGGGCAGATGGAGCAAAAAATAACCAAAGGATAAAGAGGAGACATACTATTCATGGCCAAGGAATTACTGCTCGAAATAGGAACCGAGGAAATTCCCGCCGCTTTTTTACCGAAAGCGCTCAAAGATATAGAGAGAATCATCAAAAAGGATTTCTCCGAAAACCGGATCCGACATGGCGCCATAATGACGATGGGCACGCCGAGACGGCTCGTCCTCTGCGTTCGTGAAGTCGCGGAAAAACAGGATGACCAGGTCATAGAAAAGGTCGGCCCGGCAACACGAGCCGCCTTCGACGATGAGGGAAACCCCACAAAGGCTGCCATGGGTTTTGCCAGGGGACAGGGGCTCGAAGTATCGGAACTCGAAACAATTACGAACGATAAGGGCGAATATCTCTGCGCGAGGAAAAAGGTGATCGGTGAAGATACCGCAACCTTTCTCTCAGACACGCTCCCCCGGCTTATTACCTCCATTCCCTTTCAGAAATCGATGAGGTGGATGAATCTCGATCTTCGCTTCGCCAGACCCATCCACTGGATACTGGCACTTTTCGGCGGGGAGGTTGTTTCCTTCAAAATCGAAAACGTAGAAAGCGGAGCATGTTCCTTCGGACACCGCTTTATGAGCCCCGAATTCTTCGAGGTCAGTAATTTTGAGGACTATCTGAAAAAAACAAAGGATCATTTTATCATTGCCGATCCCGAGAAGAGAAAGAGCATTATTATCGAAGAGGCCAGAAAGGCCGCGACTGATGTTGCAGGAGAGGTGCTCGAAAACGAAGACCTTCTCAATGAAGTGACATTTCTCGTAGAATACCCCTCGGTGGTGCTCGGAAATTTCGACCGGGAGTACCTCGATCTTCCCAAAGAGGTCCTCACCACATCGATGATCAAACACCAGAAATACTTCCCCGTTACCGACGGAGAGGGAAAACTTCTCCCCCACTTTATCACCGTGAACAATACCCTGGCGAGAGATCCCTCGGTGGTTGCCCGTGGAAACGAAAAGGTAATCAGAGCGAGACTCGCCGATGCCCAGTTCTTTTTCGAGGAAGACCGGAAGACACCCCTTGAGAATCACCTGGAAGACCTGAAGGACGTCGTCTTTCACAGCGCGCTCGGAACGTCATACGAAAAAGTCATGCAGTTCAGGGAACTCGCGCTTTACATAACGGAAACGCTCAATCTGCCCATAAAAGCCACCGTTGACCGCACGGCACTCCTTGCCAAGGCGGACCTGGAAACCCAGATGGTATATGAGTTCACCGAACTCCAGGGTGTGATGGGAAGGGAATATGCCCGGATACAGGGAGAGGACCCCGTGGTTGCGAAGGCGATCTACGAGCACTATCTCCCGGTAGCCGCCGGCGGCGATCTCCCCGAATCGGATGAAGGCGCCATCGTCAGTATCGCCGATAAGATGGATACGATTGTGGGGTTTTTCGGGATTAATCTGGTTCCCACCGGAACGGCCGACCCCTTTGCCTTGAGGAGGCAGGCCCTCGGCATTATCAACATCATCCTGAACAGAAATTATCCGCTCAACTTAGATGCGCTGATCGACAAGAGCATTGCAATCCTCGGCGAAAAACTGAAGAGGAAACCTGAAGAGACAAAGGCGGATGTCCTCGACTTTTTCAGGGGACGGTTTGAAAATCAGCTGATATCACAGGGGCACCCCTACGACGTGGTCAACGCCGTCCTGGCACTGGGACTCTCCGATATCGTCCAGTCCCTCCGTAAGATTGAGGCCATGGAAGACTTCAAAGAACACCCCGATTACGAGCCGCTTGCCGTTGCCTTCAAGAGGGTCGTTAATATCCTCAAGGGATTCGAGGGTGGATCCGTCGACACCGAGCTTTTTCAGGAAAAGGAAGAGGAAAATCTCCACAAGGCCTTCCTCGATATCAGCGAGAAGGCGAAAAACTTCATCAATGACGAAAAGTATAACGAGGCTTTGAGTGAGGTGGCACGCCTGAGAAAATCGGTGGACGCCTTTTTCGATACCGTCCTCGTGATGGCGGAAGACGAAAGGGTAAAATTCAACCGGCTCTCGCTTTTGGAAGAACTGAAGACGCTCTTTTACGGGATCGCCGACTTCACAAAAATCGTGACGGACGGCTGATTACCCCAAGAGATAGAAACCTTATTTATTATCCTTCAGGAGAGCACTGTAGAAATCTGTTCTCCTGTCATCGAAGAGATTGTTGTATTCGTTGACTTCCTTATTGCGGGCCTCGTTGACGTCAATCTCCACAATACCGACCTCCTCGATCCCTTCACCGGCCTGAAAGAGGACGTTTCCCCGGGTACCGGTTATCTGGCTTTTGCCCGTATAGGAGAGGGATTTCCCTCCCCTCTCCTCGGTTCCCGTCCTGTTTGCCGTCACGGCAAAGACCCTGTTTTCCAGACACCTCGTTTTCATGGCATCCTGGCAGAAAGGAAGGACAAGGTTTGCCGAATGACAGATAACGTCTGCCCCCATGAGCGAGAGAACCCGCATCGATTCGGGGAAAATCCAGTCGAAACAGATCATGATACCAACCGTGCAGCCCCCGATATCGTAAACCTGAAACTCTCCATCCCCCGGATTGAACCATACCGTCTCCTCGAAGAAGAGATGAATCTTTCGGTAGGTGGCACGATATCCGTCAGGCCCCACGAGTACCGCCGAATTATAGAAGTTCTTGCCACTCCGCTCGGCAAGGCCGGCCACAATCCAGGCATTTTTCTTCCGGGAAAGATCCGAGAGGGCTTCCGTGGTCCTGCCGCCGGGAATCTCTTCCGAAAGTTCTGCTACTTCTTCATGGGATGTAAAGAGATAGCCCGTATTGAAAAGCTCGGGAAGGACGAAAAGATCCGCATCGGCACTGTCCGCAAGCCGTTTCACTGTGTCAATATTTCCTTCGATATCGCCAAATACCGGATCGAATTGAATAAACCCGACTTTCATGAAGGACACCTCCCTTTCATAACCGTTCCAGTGACATAACTTCTTTTGAATGCCCTGTCAATATACTGTCGTCACCATAATGCCCCTTCGGGATACTCCGGACCAAAAAAACCCCTGATTTCATCTCCATTAAAAAACAGCGGAACTCAATGATAAAGTATGGTAAAAAAGAGATGAAGTTAAGGTGAGTTATGAAAACGGTGAATGTACTGATCATAGGGTCAGGTCCTGCCGGTCTCTTCGCAGCCCTCTGGCTTGAACGGCTGGGCGTTGACAATATCACGATAGTCGACCGCCTGCCCTTTCCCGCCGGCGGATTATTAAACGACGGCAAGCTGAATTTTGACTATCGAATCGGCATCGATCTCGATGTCCTTCAGATCGACCGGGAAAAGGCAACCCGTCTGATGCAGGAGGTGAAAGCGGTTTTTACCGGATTTCCTCAGTGCCATCAGGTGACATACATCGAGAAGAACGAAAAACTCAATGAATTGAGAAGCATTGCCACAGAGAATGACGTGCAGTTCATAGCGCCGGAGCAGTGGCACTGGGGAACTGACAACGGAAAGCGGGTTGTCGAGTATCTGAGAGGTCTCCTGAAAAAAACGCGGTTTTTCCTTGGGACGGAAGTATCCTCCATTTCGAAAAAGGCTGGCGAGGGATACCATGTCATCTGTAAAACAAAGGAAGAAGATGTCACGATAACTGCCAGGGTCGTCCTTGCCGCCCCCGGACGGAGCGGCGCTTACTCCTTTCGCGACATGGCGGATCAACTGGGGATTGATCACAAATTCGGGCCCATAGATGTGGGGATCCGTCTCGAATTGAACAGAACATTTTACGATGCCGTGACGGATATCGTCTACGACCCCAAGTTCATTTTCTACACCGCGCGCCACGGCGATAAGGTGAGAACTTTCTGCACGAATCCCGGCGGCCGGGTCCGGGCGGAAAACTATAATAACTTCAAACTGGTAAATGGCGATGCCCTTTCTTCGAGAAAGACAAAAAACACGAACTTTGCCCTGATCAATACGGTATCCCTCACAAAGCCCATCTCCGATACAACCGAGTTCGGGCACATGATCGCCAGGCAGTTTTCCCTTCTGGGAGGAGGCACACCGATTGTTCAGAGGGTGGGAGACTTCAGAGAGGGGAGACGAAGCTCCACATCGACCTTTAACAGCAAAACCCGCCATTTCGAGGTATGCAGTGCCACCTACGATGCCGTGCCGGGAGATATAACCCTTGGAATGCCTGCACGCATTATCGACAATCTCTGGGAATCCCTGAAGAAGCTCGATAAAATCGTGCCCGGCATTCTCCACCCCTCGACCCTCTTATATGCACCGGAAATCAAGTTTTTCGACACGCAGTTTCCCACCGACGCAAATCTCGAAACGAATGTTAACGGGATTTTTGTGGCCGGTGACGGCACCGGAAAAAGCCGCGGCATTGTGGGAGCGGGAATTTCCGGGATCATCGCGGCACAGGGTATTGCAGAAAAATACTTCCGATAAGGACAACGCTGACATGGAGAGGAGCACTAACCACTCTCCTCTTTAGCCTGATAAATCAGGCAGCTACAGCGTAGTTAACTTTTATAGATGGAATCGAAGAACTTTTTTACGTCTTTGACGCTGTGGGTAATATTGACCTCCGGCAGCGATGCGATGATGGCCTTTCCGTATGAGCTTTTCGCAACACGCGAATCGAGCATGGCAACCACGCCGTATTCGTCGCGCCCCCTGATGAGCCTGCCAAAACCCTGCCGCAATGAAAGGATCGCCGACGGAAGGGCAAGCTCATAAAACCACCTGCCCCCGAGTCTGTTGCATCGTTCCTGATAGACCGGATCGCCCGGAGAACTGAAGGGTAATCGGCAGATGATAACCAGGCTCAAATCATCGCCCTTTATATCGACACCCTGCCAGAAGGTCGCCGTCGCAAGAAGCACGGAATTGGAGGTATCTTTGAACCACCGGATGAGCTTTGCATGCGGCATATCCCCCTGAGACTTGAAGGGGTATGGTATATCGATATTGTCCGCCACATAATTAAGCTGCCGGTACGATGTAAATAATACCAGCGCCCTGCCCCGGGACGCGTTGATAAGGTCCTCTATCACATCGAGGCTCTCCTCATTAAAGGTCTCATCATCCCCCTTACCCGGCGCCGGAAGATTTCTGTCAACATAGAAAATGGCCTGTTTCCGGTAATCGAAGGGAGAACCGACAATCTTCTCCTCGAAATCGTCGATCCCCAGCCTCTTCTTTAAAAAGGCGAATTTCCCTTCCGTCGTCAGAGTAGCCGACGTCATAACGACGCTCCCGTAGCCTTCGATCAGTTGCCCGAATGCGCCCTGCGATTCTACGAGACTGCTCTTCAGTTCCCGTTCTTTTCCGTTTCCCGTCATGTAATAAACCCTGTCCGCATCGCCCTGCCCTATAAAATCATCGATATCCTCCGCAAGAGACTTCACATAATTCTTTGTCGTCTCTATCCTGTCCTTCTGCTCGTCATCGAGGGCCTTTTTCTTCTGCTTCTCCAAGGTTGTGACTGTCTTGGTAAGCGCCAGTTTCTTCCGTAATTTTCGCAGTTGCTCTATAACCGGATAGGGAATCGGGAAGACCGGCCGCGACGGAATATCGGCCTTTTTAAAAAACGACTCGGCCTCGGCAAAAAGATGATCAACGATTATTTTCAGCCCTCCCAGACGGTACAGAAGCCATACCACCCGTGAATAGCTCAGGCTGCTCCCGAGAACAGTGGAGATGACATCCTCGATATCGGAGGCCTCGTCAATGATTAGGTTCCCGTGAAAGGGAAAGACATTGAAATCGGAAAGCAGGTCGTAGGCGAGGAGATAGTGATTGACCACAAGGATATCCACCGTGTGCAGCTTTCGATAATGACGATAGTAAAAGCATTCTGAAAAATAAGGACACAGCTTGCTGTTGCAGTCCCGCGAATCACCGCAGACCTCGGACCAGAATCTCGGGACAAAGGTGAGGTCATCCTTTCCGCCCGTTTTCGTTTTCGAGAGCCACTTTTGAAACCGCTCATAGGACTTCCCCGTCCCCTCGTATTCACCCTCCCTTTTCCGGCAGATATAGTTATTCCTCCCCTTGAGCATGCCGAAGGAAAATTTCTGCGGAAGTGTCTTTTTAAGGAACACAAGGTCTTTGTTGACAAGCTGGTCCTGAAGGGCGAGCGATGAGGTGGATATCAGGGTTTTCTCACCGGAGAGAACAGCCGGAATCAGATAGGCAAAGGATTTGCCGACGCCTGTCCCGGCCTCGACAAGGAGCCCCTTCTTTTTATTGAGACATTCCAGAACCGCGCCCGCCATCTCCCTCTGCTCTGACCGTTCTTCATAATCGGGCAGACTCTTTTCCAATATGTCAAAACTCGATGATAATGTATCCAGGTTTCTGTCCCGCCTTTCTTAAATCCTGATCAGTTGCATTTGTTAAAATCCGGTGCCCCTATTACGCTTTTGCCGTCTTCTTCTCTGAGGATTTGTTTATGTCCCTAATTATTCTTGACATATTACCCTTTATTTTCAATAATTTCTTCCACCTGTCAAAATCTTAAATCTGTGAATGTTAGATATACTGATAGTGCGGAAAGCGTCAACAAAGAACTTGCTTCGCAATACAGGGTAAAGATGCCTTATATGTAAATGTTATACTCGACGAGGTTATAAAGGAGGAGAGGTATGGGCGAAACGTCAGAACCCGAACTCAAAAGCGACAGTTGGTCAATGAGCGATGAACGGGCTTTCATGGAAAACCTTCTCTGTTCTCGCTTCAACTTTTTCCTTGTGTTCTTCGCGCTCGTTATCGCGGCAGCCGTTTCGACTTCCCATGTGTTACACTTCAAGATCGTCTTGACGCTTGGAGCCGCGCTCAGTATTCCGTTTGCTCTAACCATTGCTAGAGCTCAGGCGAAGCTAAATATTGCGCTAGACGATCATCTCCTCAAAACGGAAGGTCACCCGGCGAAGATCCTGAACGACAAATGCTGCGGCCCCAGCGTTAGAAGGTGGATCGGATACTGGATCCCTATGGCGTGCTGTGTCACCTTGGTTGTCGGCGCGATACTTGCGTGGACTGGCTGCTTGACTACCGGTTCATGCACGTAAAGCCGCCAAGCGAGCGAACAAAGCGGAGAATGAGGAGAATGGGGTCAGGCCTTGACTATTGCTTAAGGAGATACATGCATGACTAAGGAAATTAGGGAAGTGTTCCTAATTAATCACTCACCTCAGAGACCAATTGTTAGAAAAGGATAATGAAAAATGAGCAATGTTCCTAAGAGCTGCGTGGATGCATGCTGTCATGTGCAGGATGCCCACATTAAGGGTAGATCCGAAAAAGGGGACAGATTTATTTTTATCCATTATTAGAGATTAAGGGACATGGGAATTATAGGAATTATAGGGACACAATACTAAATTATTGACAGGAAAACTAGGGACAGCGCCCTTCATTTCAAAGGACTTGAAAAATGAAAGGAATTATTTATTTTGTAATAATACTCATCACATTACTATCATTTCAAATGATCAATGCCGCCGATCAAGAAGATATAACTCCTGAGGAACAGCAATGGCTTAACGAGGCCAAACAAAAAGGGGCATCTGAAGAACAAATTAAAGAATTAAAATTTATCTTTAAGGTAAAGCGTGGAGAGAACAAAGTCTGGTCTGAAGAAGAATTGGATGAATTAGATACATTACTAAAATCGAAATGGAATCAAATGAGAAAAGCATTGGATCACGGTGACATTGATACGGCCGCCAGTTTCTTTTGCATGAAATCGAGAGACGGATATAGAGAAATGTTCTCAAGGCTTCCGCAAAAGAAGCTATCTGAGGTGTCACGTGGACTTGCTGATATTTGTATGATTAAAGTCTACGGTAATCATTATGCGGAATATGACATCCGACGCAATGTAGATGGGAAAACGTATTCGTATATGTTGATTTTTTTAAGAAACAGTGATGATAAATGGGAAATCAAATCTTTCTGATATGTTAGGAAAATCAGGAACAGCGCCTAGTATTTATAACCAGCGGCTCCACATGGACCATCAGGGCCTGCGGCCTTTCCGGCCAGTGAGCCACAAAGTTAGGCTTCGTATATAAAAAAAGAGATGAAAAAACTATCAATACTATTTGTTTTATTCTTAATGGGGTGTGTTGTGCAGTTCCCCCAAAGTGATGGACACACCGAAAAGTTAGAGATAAATAAAGAAGAACTTGGAGGTGTGCGGTGGAGAACAAGAGAGA
>JAFGBH010000071.1 GCA_016933215.1 Deltaproteobacteria bacterium
GGACATTCCTCAATTTTTTCAGGATAGCCAATGCACTCTATTCGGCCTTGGTGAGGCTTGATGCCGTAGTGATGCCGCGTGCCCTTTCATCTGTTTTGCTTGTAAAGGCTGAAAAAGCCGGGAAAGGAAAGTAGTATAAATAGGATTTATTTCCAGTTATTTCTCGAGGATCACGAATGAAAGTATCGTTTCTTCTCAATAAATCCCCGATTTCTTTTGATAGTCTACAGAAAAGGTGGTTTTTTTATCTGATTCTTCTTGTATCTGTCGTGCTGGTCTATCTCCCGACATTCTCGGGTGAGTTCATATTGGATGACAAATCATTTATAGAAAATAATTCCTGCATAAAGGACAATCAATCCTTTGCTTCATATTTTATACAGGAAGATGGAGCAACTGAAACCTGGGAGGGGAATATTGAGCATACCGGTTACTACCGGCCCTTGATCAATCTCACCTATCGAATAGATTATATGCTCTGGGGCGTGAATGCACAAGGGTTCAGAACATCAAATGTGATTTTTCATATCCTGAGTTGTCTGTTTCTCTATAATATCATACTATTGCTTGTCAATGATCGGAAGGCAGCCCTCCTTGCCACGGTCCTCTTCGCTCTTCATCCGGTCAATACGGAATCTGTTTCCTGGATTGTTGCGAGGAACAACATTCTGGTAACGTTAACCGTTCTCTCATCACTCTATTTTTTTATACGTGGGTGGGAGAAAAATGAAGTATTTCCAATAGCTTTATCTGTCCTCTGTTTTGCCTTGGCCGTTCTCTCAAAAGAATTTGGTCTCATGATTCTCCCTGTCTTTGTTCTCTATCAGACAATGGTTTCAAAGAGAAAAGGAACTTTTCTAGAAAAGATGGGGATATATGTACCCTATCTGGCGGTCGTCATCATCTATTTTATCCTCAGAAAAAATGTGACGACCCTCCTCCTCCCTCCATTTGACATGAATGATTTACTGGCCAGGATCTATTATGTTCCCTATATAATTCTCTATAACCTCCAGATCATCCTTTTCCCCCGGGGGCTTCACAGCCTCATTGTGCCCTATCCCTCTTCTTTTCTCGAATGGCAGCCGCTTCTGTCGATAGGAGCTGTTTCTCTTCTCGGCATTGTTCTCTGGCTCCAAAGGAAACAGAGGATTCTTGTGTTTTCTGTCCTTGCTTTTTTGATTGTTATCATTCCTGTACTCAATGTAATTCCTACGAAAGCGGTGACATTGATCTCCATGCGCTGGCTCTATCTTCCAATGGCTTTTATCATGGTAGGCGTGGCCTTGATTATTAAGAAGGTTCGGGAAAGAAGAGAAGGGCTGGCCATCGCTGTTCTCTGTGCCGTTATACTTTATTTCGGTGTTTATTCTCATATCCTCAATAGAAGTCTCTGGCACGACGAAGAGACATTCTTTAATCAGGAGGTGGTGAATTTCGAGAATTATTTTTATGCCGACGGCCTTGCCGAGTTGCTCTTTGATAAAAAGAATTATAATGCCGCCGAAAAATATTATCTGATAAAGATGGATACCTATCCCCGTCATCATGAAGCAAGCATTCATGTTGGGTACTCTTCTCTTCTCATAGGAAGTGGTCGGATTGAGGAGGCGGAGTTTTATCTGGACAGATCACGATCGTTGAAAATGTCGCAGGCTGAAAAAGGGGAATGGCTGAATAACATGGGCGTTGTGCTGACAAGCAAGGGGACCTATGAGGGGGGTATAGAGCATTTTTTAAAGGCCCTGGAGATAAATCCTGAATATGCCGAGGCATATAATAATCTGGGAGTTGCCTTGGCGAGTCTTGGAAGGACGGATGAAGCGGTGGAGAGTTTCAAAAAGGCGCTTACATTCAGGCCGGATTACAGGGAAGCTCGAAATAACTTACGGGTTCTGACGGGGCAGTAATGTGAAGCTCTCCGCCTACAGGGCGGGGCTTGCGGGTGCGCTTCCGGTCATAAAAGGAACCCCATCGATGAGAAGAAGGTGACGCCGATATCAAGAGATATAATCGGCACTCCCGGGCGAAAGATACGCGATATCTTGATAAATGGAACGCTCTGCTTTCCGCAACAATTTTCATTTTAAACCCTTCTCGGGAGATATCACGCTTGCATTCCTTTTCCCTATTTTTTAGACTGCATCAATATCATGAAACTGGAGCGGTGCTACAGTGTATCGTCACGTTGATGAATATCTAAATTTCCTTGCCGTTGAGAAAGGAGCTTCCCTGAATACCCTGGAGGCCTACAGCAGGGACCTGAACCGTTTTATCGATTTTGTCGAGAGACGGGGAATTCAGAAAATCGGGAAGATTACCTCAGATGATATCGTCGCACTTCTCGGGTATCTGAAAAGCGAGGGATTGGTTTCAAATTCCGTGAACAGGACCCTGGCAGCGATACGGGGGTTCTATAAGCATCTCTTAAGTGAAAAAATCATCGATGAAAATCCCGTGTCAAACATCGATCTGGCCAAGGTCTGGATGCGGCTTCCCGATACCTTGAGCAGGGAGGAAGTCACCATGCTTCTTGAGAAGCCCGACCTAAAGACCTTACTCGGTGTCCGAGACGCTGCAATGCTTGAGCTTATGTATGCAACGGGTATTCGTGTTTCGGAACTGGTGTGCCTTACAACGAACAATGTTAATTGGCAGATGGGATATCTTATCGTTTTGGGGAAGGGGAGCAAGGAGAGGATAGTCCCAATCGGGAGAACGGCCTTTGAATGTCTCACTACCTATCTGGAAAAGGCGAGGCCCAAACTGCTTAAAGAAAGTTCGACGAATATAATCTTTTTGAATCGCTCAGGAAAGGGTCTCACACGTCAGGGCTTCTGGAAGATCATGAGAAAATATGCTATGAAGGCCGGGTTAATGAAGAAGGTCCATCCCCATACTTTCAGACATTCCTTTGCCACACACCTCCTCGAAGGGGGCGCTGATCTTCGTTCTGTGCAAGTTATGCTGGGACATTCGGATATATCAACGACTCAGATATACACACATATAACGCGTGAAAGGTTAAAAGAGATACACAAAAAATATCATCCACGAGGATAACGATATATGGACTATAACAGACCTCGAAGGGAAGAGGACCAAGAGGTTAAGAGCCCTTCCGGAAAGATATGGACGATAGTTGCAATTGCGGGAATAGCCTTCATTGCCGGTATCATCTTTACAAGCTCCATTATGGACAATCTGGTCTCTTCGTCAAGATATCTTACCCGGATCAGAAACACCTTTCTGGTGACCTTTTTCGAGAGAGAACCCCTCTTCTATTTCTTAACTGTTGAGAAAAATGGGGAAGAATACCGGCTGGATAAAGAGAGCACCTTTACTGTCTCCTATCGGGATGAGTTTGTCGTAAAAGATGTCGAAACGGAGTCGATTTTTGAGCGTGGGGTTTCCGTCGATATTGACGGTGTTGGTGGTGAAAGCGATCTTGGGATATTGTTCGAGGGGGTTTCCCTTGTCGATCAGGTGGTGACCGAAGATGCCCGCGATTTCATGATAAGGGTAAAGTATCAGGGTAAAGCGATAGCATTACTGCCGATCGATGTGGAGGTTATGCCGCAGGACTGGCTGAGATTCGCCAAGAATTCCGATAGCGGAAAGTCGCGAATCGAGTATCTCGAACGTGCCGTGAACATGAAGAAGGAAGATACGGGTACCCGCAAGATGCTGGCGAAACTTTACGTTTCATCGGGGGACATAAAAAAGGGAATCTCGGAATACGAAGAGGTTCTCAAGATCAAACCGGACGATATAACGGCCCTCGTGGAACTCTCGAAGATATACAGGGACAATAAAAGATATGACGATGCCATACCGATCTACCGAGAGATAATCAGAATCAATCCAAAGGATGATGTCGCCTATGCGAATATTGCCTATGCCTATGCAAAACTGAAAAACTGGAAACGGGCTGCCGCAAACTATGGGGCATCGTTGCGATTAAATCCCAACAACTACGAAGCCCTCTATAATATGGCAGAGATATACGAAAATACGGGGATGACAAAAGAGGCGATAGGACTCTATGAAAAGGTATTGAAATATAAACCAAATGAACCGGTTGTCATGAAAGCCCTTTCGAATGCCTATTTGAAGATGGCCATGTATGATGAAACAATCGAACTGATCAGGAAGTTGATAGAAAGAAACCCGAATGACGCCTCCACCTATGCGAACATTGCCTTCGCTTACGGCAAAAAAGGTGTGGGTGAACGGGAGATTGCCAATTATAAAAAGGCGACGACTCTCAAGCCGAAAGATCCGGTATTACATTTTAACCTCGGCGTGGCCTATGAGAAGGCGAAACGCTATGAGGAGGCCGCTTCAGAATACGGTAAGGTATTAAAATTAGCGCCTGACGACAGGGATGCCCTGGAGCGGATTGCCGAGTATTATCTTCGCTCGAAGGATTACAAAAAATCGGCTGATATGTACGAGAAGTTTGTGAAGGTATCACCCAAAGACGCCCAAGCCTACCTAAAACTCGGCTTTGCCTACAACCGGTTAAAGAATTACAAGCAGGCTGTTTCTAACTACGAGAAGGCATTACAATACGGTGTGAAAGACAGGGAGGTACATTACAGCCTCGCCGAGGCCTACATGAAGATCGGCAAGGAAAATAAGGCCATATCTGAATATGAAAAGTTTGCCGAGGGCAAGCCGAGTATCGAGATCCTTACAATAATTGCCGACTATTATATGAAGAAGAAATCCTATGAAAAGGCCATTGATGCCTATAAGAGAATGATAAAAATTGATGCGACAAGATCGGAGTTGTACTCAAGCCTTGGTTATGCCTACAGCAAGAAGGGAGATAATGACAAGGCAATTGCTAACTATAAAATATCGCTTGGCTATGACAGGGAAGATGATATGGTATATCTGAACCTTGCCAGGGCCTACGAAAAGAAAGGACTGTATCAGGACGCCCTTAAGGCTTATACTAATGCATACGAGATCAATCCGGGGTCCGATGAGGCATCAAGAAAAATACCGGAGATGAGAATCAAGATATTACAAAAGAAACATAGGGAATAAAAACAATGAAACAGATTGTCTTTGATGATTTTGTCATGGGAGGGGGATTGCCCTTCGTACTTATTGCAGGGCCCTGCGTTATCGAGGATGAAGATAAGACTATCGAAGTGGCGAGAACATTAAAAGAACTGACTGAGCAGCTGAAGATACCCCTCATCTTTAAGGCTTCCTATGATAAGGCGAACCGTACCTCACTCAATTCTTTCAGAGGGCCCGGTATAAAGGAGGGGCTTAGAATCCTTCAAATGGTAAAGGTGGAATTAGGAATTCCCGTACTCTCCGATGTTCACCGCTTTGAAGAGATTGAAGAGGCATCATCGGTGCTTGACGTCGTGCAGATACCGGCATTTCTCTGCAGGCAGACGGATTTTGTCATGGAGGTTGCCCGTCATGCAGGCATCGTCAATATAAAAAAAGGTCAGTTCCTCGCACCCTGGGATGTATCTCATATATTGAATAAAGTAACGTCAGCGGGAAATGATAATGTAACGATTACGGAAAGAGGATTCAGCTTCGGTTACAATAACCTTGTTGCTGATATGAGATCCCTTCCGATGCTCCGGAAAACGGGATATCCGGTAATATTCGATGCTACTCACAGTGTTCAGCTCCCCGGGGGGCAGGGAAATGAATCCGGTGGCGAACGTAAGATGGCCCTCTATCTCGCGAGGGCAGCCGCTGCGGTTGGTATTGACGGACTTTTTCTGGAGGTTCATCCGGATCCCGAGTGCGCACGGTGTGATGGTCCCAATTCGCTCTTTCTTGATTCGGTTTCAGGATTGCTTGCGACCATAAAAGAGATAGATCATATCGTAAAGAAAGGAGACATATGAAGCGAACCATTGGAAAAGACCTGCGTCAAAGGATAGAGGCAGTCTCCGTTCTTATCATGGATGTTGACGGTGTCATGACTGACGGCAAAATAATAATTGATGATCTGGGAAATGAGACGAAACATTTTAATGCGAGAGACGGGCATGGCATAAAACTTCTGATGAGGGCCGGAATCGAGGTCTTTTTCCTGACGGGCAGAAAATCAAAGGTGGTGGAGCACCGGGCACATGAACTTGGAGTCAGAGATGTTTATCAGGGTTCCAAAAACAAAGGTGAAAGCCTGGATAGAATTTTCAACGAGAAGGGTTTGTCAAGTGGTTCGGTGGCATATATGGGAGATGACATAGTGGACATCCCCGTATTCAGAAAGGTAGGCGTTTCGGTGGCCGTGGCGGATGCCAGTGAAGAGGTAATCAAACTTGCCGATTATGTAACGGAAAAAAAAGGGGGTGATGGTGCTGTACGAGAAGTCTGTGAAATGATTCTAAAGGTTCAAGGAAGATGGGAGAGTGTCGTTTCAAGGTATGAGATAGATACCTTGAGTGGACATGAAGTTTCTTGACGCCTATACTACCTTGCCAGAAGCATATCAGTTTTTCCATAAAAAATCAGAAAATGATAAATATGGCATAGAACGTGCAAAAAAGGTTTCCGAATCAACTTTACATGTTGTGTGGGGAGTGCTATATTTTTTTAAAAAAAGGGACCGGTTAAATCTTTGTCACAAGACAAATTGAAAAGGAGATTGTTCTGGGGAGGTATTGCACTCCTCGCTGTTTTAGTGCTTTTCTTCGTCTTGGATAATAAAAATGGAGGGAACGACGTCATCCTTACTGTATTTTCGGATAAAGCCGATATAGAGATAAAAAATTTTCATTTTACTGAAGTTGGCGATCCCGAGCTGATATGGGAAATCGATGCAAAGGGTGCCCGGTATATGAGGGATGAAAATATTGCCCTTTTCGATGATGTCAGGGTAAGGCTCACGCTTTCCGATGGCAGATCCTATCTGATGACCGGCAGGGAGGGCACCTTACAAACGGATACGAAGGACATTGATATTAGCGGCGATGTCTCTATAGTTTCAGATGAAGGCGGTCAATTTGGGACCGATTATTTGAAATATTCTCATTCTGAAAGAACAATCTATACGGAAGAAGACATAACGATGAAAAACTCCTCTCTGAAGGCGAGGGGAAAGGGAATGGCCCTTTCCTTGAAGGACAGGAGAATTTCGCTTCTTTCGAATGTCGATGTAATAATAGACGCTACAGGCATGAACAATTAGGTGTTTTTGAATAATGTTGAGAAAAAGTGCTTTGATCTTATTTGTTATTATTTCTGTAGTACCCTTCTTATTTCCCCCCCTCTGCAATAGTGAATCAGGGAATGCAGAGGCTATAAAAATTGCCTCTGACAGGCTCGATGCCTATGACGACAGGAATCTCATACTATTTACCGGAAATGTTGTTGTGACGAAGGAAAATATAATTATTAATTCGGATAAAATATATCTCTATTACTCAAAGCGAGAGGATGGGAAAGAGGCTTCCTCCAAGGGCATGATGGGCTCCGGGGAGATTGACAGGATCGAGGCGGAGGGGAATGTACGGGTTGAGAGAGAAGACAGGGTCGTAACCGGAGATAGTGCGATTTTTTATAACGGGGAGCAAAAAATAATTATACGAGGAAACGCGGAAATGAAGGAGGGAGAAAATGTGGTCAGAGGTGATATGATAACATTTATTCTGAATGAAAACAGAGGTATCGTAGAAAGTTCGGAAAACGGCAGGGTACGGGCAACCATATATTCCGACGAAATAAATTGAGAGAAATCGAGAGGTGGCAGTAGATTGTGGGAAAGCTCCTGGCGACTGAATTAGTCAAATCCTATAACGGGAGAAAGGTTGTAGACAGTGTCGACCTGGCCGTAGGAAGAGGGGAAGTAGTCGGACTCCTCGGACCGAATGGTGCCGGCAAGACAACCACCTTTTACATGATTGTAGGACTTGTAAATCCAGACCGGGGAAGTGTGATATTAAATGATGAAGATATAAGTTCCTATCCCATGTACCGGAGGGCCAGAAAGGGTATCAATTATCTTCCCCAGGAACCTTCTGTCTTCAGGAAGCTTACCGTAGAGGAAAACATAATTGCCATACTCGAAACGCTTGATATCGAGAAGAACGAACAAGAAAAAAGGCTGAACGATCTTCTGAAGGAACTTGATATCTCTCATCTTGCGAAGAACAGGGCCTACTCACTCTCGGGCGGTGAGAGGAGGAGGGTCGAAATAACGAGAGCGCTCGTGACATCACCTCAGTATATACTTCTCGACGAGCCTTTCGCAGGGATAGATCCTCTGGCGGTTGCTGATATTCAGAGTATCATACTGAAGCTGAAATCGAAGGAAATCGGCGTCTTAATTTCTGATCATAATGTAAGGGAGACCCTCAAGGTATGCGACAGGGCCTATATAGTGAATGAAGGCACTATACTCATTGAGGGGGATCCCGACGATATAGCGGGTAGTGAGGTAGCAAGAAAAATATATCTTGGAAAAGATTTTGATCTCTGAACGGGACATGTCGTTGGTGGGAAGGGTAAGCCAATTCAAAGATGTCCTGTTCATATGGCCGTAGTCGGGAAAAAGAATGCCATTTGAACTCAAGCAAAATTTAAAACTGACACAGCAGTTGATAATGACCCCTCAACTGCAGCAGTCTATCAAACTGCTTCAGCTTTCGAGGCTTGAGCTGGTCGCGGCCATCAACAAGGAATTGGAGGAAAACCCCCTCCTTGAAGAAAGAAATTATGATGACGATGCGGACGGTGAAAGCACTCCTGAAATGAATGATATAAAAGGAGAGCTTACCACAAAGGAAATAACCGGAGAGGGAGACGGGAGAGACGATTTTGACTGGGACGGATATCTTGAAGATTTTGGCCCCGTTGGGGGGACCTATTCTCACGAGGATATTGAGGCACCTTCGCTGGAAAATGTACTCACAAAAACGGGAACGCTAACCGATCATCTGCGGTGGCAGCTTAACCTCTCTCATTTTTCAGAGGAGGAAAAGCGGGTAGGCGAACAGATCATAGGCAATCTTGACAATAACGGGTATCTGGTTGCCAATCTGGATGAAATTGCCTCCATTGAAAATGAGGAAAAAGATTTTGTCGAAGGGGTTCTTGCAAAAGTTCAGGAATTTGATCCTCCGGGGGTCGCTGCGAGAGACCTCAAGGAGTGCCTCATGATTCAGGTACGACTTCTGGATATTTCTTCCAATCTCCTGGGGAAGATAATCGAAGAGCATCTCAATGACCTCGTGACGAAAAACTACCACGTGATTGCCAGAAAACAGAAGGTGTCCATTGAAGAGGTGCAGGCGGCGGTGCTTCTTATTGACAGATTGGACCCCAAACCGGGCAGCCTCTACAACGAAGAAAGGCCTCAATATGTTATACCCGATGTCTTCGTTTTTAAGGTTGGAGATGAATACAAGATTGTTCTGAATGACGATGGCTTACCCCGACTGAAATTGAGCAGTCTCTATAGAAAAATACTTGGAGACAAATCGGATAATTCCACCGGTGAAAACAATAAGACATACATAAAGGACAGAATGCAATCTGCAATATGGCTGATAAAGAGTATTCAGCAGAGGCAAAAGACGATTTATAAAGTATCGGAGAGCATTGTACGGCACCAGAAAGATTATTTTGATCTTGGGATAAACTATTTAAAACCGATGGTATTGCGAGATGTGGCCTATGATGTGGACATGCATGAATCAACCATCAGCAGGGTTACCACAAATAAATACATGCACACTCCGCGAGGAATATTCGAATTAAAGTATTTTTTCAACAGCGGTATAAACAGGACAGACGGAGATTCTATAGCGTCTGAGAGCGTCAAGGAAAAAATAAGAAAGATTATAGCTGAAGAGGATAAGAAGAAGCCCTACAAAGACAGTGAGATTGTCAATATCCTGAAGGGATCCAATATATCAATTGCGCGAAGGACGGTGGCAAAATACAGGGAGATGATGGGTATTATTCCCTCCTCGAAGAGGAAAAAATACTTTTGATGGGAAGAAAACCGATTGACTTTTCTCTGTGACTTAACTATAGAGCGGGGCTTTGTTGCATTGAAAGAAGGGGATACCAATTCTGAAAAGCAGTATCATGATTGATGTATCCTTCGAGCTTATAATCAGAAAGTTATATTAAGAGAGGGGGAGTAGCTATGCACATCACCTTTACTTTCCGTAATACAGAAGCCGAAGATTGGTTGAAGGAATATGTCGACAAGAAGCTTTCCAGGTTTGAAAGGTATATAGACAAGCCCGTTGATGCGAGTGTAACGCTTTCTGTTGAGAAGTTCAGAAACGTGGCGGAAATAAAACTACTGGCCAAGGGTGTGAATCTGAATGGCAGAGAAGAGGCCAAGGAGATGGTCCTTGCCATCGATAACGTGGTCGACAAGGTAGAGCGCCAGATAAAGAAATATAAGGAAAAGACGAGGAATCATAAGGAGAATGTATCCAAAGGAAAGCGAGAAAACTTAGACCAATTGCTACCGGAGGAATTCGAGGAAGATGAGGACCAGCAGAGGATATCTAAGATTATGAAGGTCGTCTTAAAACCCATGTCTGTCGATGATGCAATTCTTGAAATGGAAGAATCGAAAAACCGGTTCATGATTTTCAGAGATGCGTCGACTGAAAAGGTGAGCGTTGTCTACAGGAAAGATGATGATGATTATATCCTTGTGGAGACAACTGGGTAAGGCCGGGGGGTATGGTCATGGATATAAAAGAACTTATAGCAAAAGAATATATTATTGAAGACCTGAAATCCAAAACAAAAAGAGAAGTGCTTGTCGAACTCGCCGAGGTATTTAAAAGGGGTGATATAGAAGCTGATTATGACGCCATGATCGAGGTCCTTCTGGAAAGAGAAAAACTCGGCAGCACGGGAATAGGAGATGGTATTGCTATTCCCCATGGAAAGCTTGCGGGCCTGGAGAAACTTATAATATCATTCGGCAGGAGCAGAGAGGGTGTCGGTTTTGATTCCCTTGACGGAAATCCCGTCTATATCTTTTTTCTTCTCATGGCACCTGAAAATTCTGCAGGACAGCATTTGAAGGCACTGGCAAAAATTTCCCGAATGCTTAAGGACAGGGATTTCAGAAAAGGGCTTACAGAGGCAGAATCACCAGAGGAAATGTACAATCTTATAATAGAAAAAGACAAAACGCTTTCCTGAATGAGCCATATTACCATCAATGACCTGATCGAGTATGATGACAGGAGATTAGGCCTGACCCTCCTTGCCGGTAAGTCCGGCATCAAAGGCACGATAGAACATCCGAAAATTCTGATTTGCAACACTCATGAAAGTGAATTCCGGGAAAAGATAAAGGATGAGACGATACTTATTTTCCCGCAGGCGAGTATATCAGGAAAAGAGAAGAGCCCTCTTCGTGAGCGCGAAGACCTTCTGAATAGAATCAAGACCTCAAAAATATTACTGATAATCCTCTCCGAAGCGAAAGGCGCCCCCGATTTCTTACTACAATTATCTGAAGAAAGTGACATTCCCCTCCTCTGCACAGAAAACAGCTCTGCCCTTATCGAAAGCGGCCTTATGGGGATACTTCGCCGAGAGATTGAAGGGAAGGTTGATATCCATGGGGTGCTCATGGATATATTCGGAATCGGTGTTATTATAAAAGGCGAGAGCGGCATAGGGAAAAGTGAATGTGGCCTTGAGCTGATAACGAGGGGACACAAACTGATAGCCGACGACATTATTGAGGTTGAAAAAACCGGGGAGAATATCCTTTGCGGCAGGAGCAGCGAGCTTACCAGAAATTACATGGAAATCAGAGGACTCGGCATCGTCGATATCAAGAGTCTCTTTGGAATAGCGGCCGTGGGAGGTGCAATTGACATCGCTATCGTCGTTGATCTGATCAGGTGGGAAAATGGAATGGAATTCAACAGAATTGATTCTGAAGGGGGGTCCTTCGAGATACTGGGCGTTTCTTTGCCAAGAATCAGAGTTCCTGTCAGATCAGGGGGGAATATGGCGACGGTCGTGGAGATCGTGGCGAGAAATTTCATCCTGAAAATGAAGAGCTCTATCGCCTCGAGGGAAACGGAAGAGAGGATACTCGCCAAGACAAAGAAAGAGGGGACACGTTGAAAAATCTACGAATTGTCATCATAACGGGCCTTTCGGGTTCGGGAAAGAGTACGGCTCTTCGTGCTCTCGAGGATATCGGCTTTTTTTGTGTCGACAACCTTCCCATTTTGCTCCTTCCGAAATTTCTTGAGATAGAGGGCCAAGCATCAGGTGAGGTCTCAAAGGTGGCTCTCGTTATGGATATAAGGGAGCGGTATTTCCTGGAGAAACATATGGAGGTCATCTCCAAGTTAAAGAAAAAGAAATACAGCATAGAAATATTATTTCTCGAGGCAAGCGATGATTCCCTCCTGCATAGATTCAGCGAAACGAGAAGGGCTCATCCCCTTTCGGAAAAAAGAACAGTTTCTGAGAGTATCACGTTGGAGCGCGAAAAATTACGCGAATTGAAGGATATTGCCGACAATATTATCGACACATCACTCTATAACATCCATCAACTGAAGGATCTCCTGCAGAGACATTATCTCGATCCACTCAGAGGGGGAAAGATTACGATAAACCTCATATCATTCGGGTATCGTTACGGTCTCCCTTCCGATGCGGACATGGCGCTTGATGTGAGATTTCTCCCCAATCCTTACTTTTTCAAAGATCTGAAAAAATACAATGGAAACGATAGCAGGGTAAAGGAATACGTTCTGAAATGGGACGATACTCTTCATTTCCTCGACAAGATTTACAGTCTCTTGTCATTTCTGATTCCCCGGTACGAAAAGGAGGGGAAGACATACCTCACAATAGCGGTTGGATGCACGGGCGGACGACATCGTTCCGTTGTTATACTCAATAGGATTTCCGAATTTCTTTTAGAAAAGGGCTACACGATACATATCAATCACAGGGATATGGAAAGACAGTAATGACCGGGAGTGCACCCGCAAGCTTCGCCTTCGGCTCATGAATTGAACAGCGAGCGCATTCCCCGCTGCTTGCGGCGGGGTTAGCGAGTGAATACAAAATAAACAGTTTTCTTAACAATCGGAGATTCCTCGCAACGTGTTGCGGGGAGCTTCAATCTTCGATTTCCCTACCGGGAAGCCCCGCCCTGTGGCCGGGGAGATGCACATCGAGAGGGGAAGTTACAAAGACGGTTCCCTTTTCTAAAAGGTCAGGGCCATCTTTCTCGAGATATTGTCTTTAATCCAGTGAGGGTCCCACCACTCCTTGGGATCAACAAACCTTCCCGAAACAATGATGCTGAAATGGAGGTGATCGCCTCCCGCAAGTCCCGAAGTGTCCGTTCTTCCAATTCGTTGCCCCTTCGATACGGTATCACCCTCTTTTATATCAATTGCTCCAAGGTGGGCATAGAGGCTGAAGAGACCAAGGCCATGGTCAATAATTATTGAATTACCATAAATTCCGAGGTATCCGGTGAACACAACTATGCCGGAATTTGATGCCTCAACGGGGGCATTTCTCGTCGAAGCAAGGTCGACCCCGAGATGTATACTCTTGCTAATCTCTTTACCACCGTAATAATAGATTCTTTTATCTCCAAATAATGCCATGGTCTTTGCATTTTTCATTCTCAGGAATGCTCCGTCCCAGAGTTGTCTCGGTTGTGTGTTTCTGCAGATTGATTGTATCGTTCTGAGATTATCCTCCCGTATCGTTTTATTCACATATGAAAATGTTTCAATGAGGGATTTGCCCTGTAACGTATCATAAATCTGCTGGAATTCCGGCATCTTTCTATCCAGAAAGTCTTTGCTGATATACATTTTGTCGGATCGAAAATTTTTCTTTCTGATGTGGAAGGGAATTGAGCTGAACGCTTTGTTTCCTGCGCCGTCTTCTGCAATGATGCCGAGTTTCAGGCCCTTCTTATCTTTTATGGTAAGGGGTATGGTGAAATAGGAAAGATAGCAAAGATTTCCATTGATCGTTATGGGGTAGGAGGGAAAGAGGTCGTCATTGACAAGAATACCGTTTTTCACCGGCTTTTCGGAGAGGCTGTAGATTGAAATACAGGACCCGCCCTGGTTAATATAGTGTGAGGAGCTTACCGGATATATCTGAGGAGGCGTCGAGTCTATTGTTACGGTAATCGAGACATTATTTCTATTTTTCCTGAGTGAAAAATCGACAGCGGCTATGTCGACAGTTGCCGCTCCGTCGCTAAGGTTTAGTTTCTGAGTATCAAGGGTAATAGCAACGGTTTCTTCACTTGTTCCCCTTGTTGTGAAGTCCTGGGAATAGAGAATGTGTTTTTTTCCTTCCTGGGATATGGCGACGGTGATGTTTCTGAGGCCGCTCTTTGCGTCACCGAGGATTATGTTGAAGTTTGTAACCCTTCCTATCGTTTTAATATCCTTGTTCAGCTTGACGAAGGGTGTTTCACTTTCGTAATAGTAAGTATAGAGCCATGCTGCCGACCCCGCTAGGACTAAAACAATGAAGATAAGAAAGTAGCGTATGAATTTTTTCCCCATGGTGAATCCTCCCTTCGCGAAATCGGTGCTTTTATATAATATTCTTGGAAAGATTTGCAAGGTATAGATTCGGTTATTATCAGATCACCTATAAGAGATCATATTTCGTTGACGACAGGGATAATAATTGTTATGTATCAAACCCTTAAATATGAATGTGGGATGTCTTATTGGATAGTCTGATTGGTATATTTCTTTCATCTTTTGCCATCGCCTTTTCCGGAGCCATTGTTCCCGGGCCGGTACTGACCGTTACCGTGTCCGAGACCGCAAAGAGGGGATTTTTTGCAGGTCCGCTTATCGTATGCGGTCATGGAATTCTCGAGGTTGTCCTGATCGTCCTCGTTGTAATGGGACTTTCCGATGCAATGAAGAGCGAGGTCTTTCTGGGTATTGTGGGAATCTTCGGAGGAGCGTTTCTCCTGTGGCTTTCTTTTACTATGTTTCGGGGCCTTGGAGAGATCAAAGGGGAATTTACAGGGGGCGTTACCACCTGGGGTGGTCCCGTAACGGCGGGGATACTGACGAGCGCCGCAAATCCTTACTGGATTGTATGGTGGGTAACCGTAGGTCTCAGCTATATCGTAATATCGATGGAGTTCGGCATCGTCGGACTATCAGTCTTCTTCGTCGGACATATATTGGCCGATCTCATATGGTACAGTTTCATATCCTTGCTTGTATCTCGCGGGAAGAGGCATTTAAGCGCAGGAATATATAAGGTAATAACGGGCGTCTGTGCTTTACTTCTTGTTTTTTTCGGGTTATATTTCGGCATGTGGGGTATTGGTAATTTACTATGATAAGAGGGCAATACATCTTCGGAGAGTTGGTGTCATGATAAAGGGCAAAAGGATTGTGCTCGGTATAACAGGCGGCATTGCCGCCTATAAGGCGGCAGAGATGACGAGAGAGTTTGTAAAGAAAGGTGCCGATGTAAGGGTCATTATGACAAAGAGTGCCGGGGAGTTCATTACACCCCTCACCATGTGGACACTATCGGGTAATCCTGTCTACGATGATATCTTTTCCGTTTCAGGAGGGGGAGATATAGCACATATAAATCTGGCCCAGACGGCGGATATAATCGTGATCGCGCCGGCAACAGCAAATATCATTGGCAAGATGGCGTCAGGTATTGCCGATGACCTCCTTTCGACAACCGTGATTGCGACGAAGGCGCCTGTCTTGATATGCCCGGCGATGAATGCAACGATGTATGAAAACAGTATCGTGATGTCGAACATGAAAAGGCTGTCTGAGGAGGGGTATTACTTTGCCGAGGCTGTCTATGGGGAACTTGCATGCAAGACCGAGGGGCCGGGAAGGTTCCCGCCGCTTGAAGATATCGTGGAGAAAGTGGAGTCGATTCTGACAGAGAAAGACCTTGCGGGTGAAAAAATAGTGGTCACTGCAGGGCCAACACAAGAGCCGATCGATCCGGTACGATATATATCCAATTATTCTTCGGGAAAAATGGGGTTTGCCCTTTCGATATGCGCACGGAGGAGGGGAGCCGACGTGACACTGGTGAGCGGTCCCACATCTCTCACTATTCCCGCTGACATTAAATTCATTGGGGTATCAAGTGCTGAGGAGATGAGGGATACGGTGATGAAAGAGATTGAAAACGCGACGGTTGTCATTAAAGCGGCTGCCGTAGCGGACTATCGACCGAAATCAGTATCGGAATCGAAGATAAAAAAGGGGGAGGGGGAAAAGAGTATCTCCCTTGAGAGAACTCCCGATATAATTTCCGAGATCGGCGCTATAAAGGCGGATCGAATCCTCGTCGGTTTTGCCATGGAAACTGAGGACATCATAGTCAATGCAAGGAAAAAACTCAAAGAGAAGAAGATGGATCTTATTGTGGCAAATGATCTCAGCGAGGAAGGATCGGGGTTTCAACATGATACCAATAGAGTAAAGATAATTGACCCTGAGGGCACCATAGAAGAGGTTCCCCTTATGGATAAGATGGAAGTCGCAGACAGAATATTGCACAGGGTCAGGAAGATTCGCGATGAGAGAAAGTAATAGGGAGACACGAAAAGAGCTTCTCGAACTGGTTTCAGCCCTGAAGGCCCATGTCGTTTCATCTGAGGAGCCAAAGGGTCTCCGGAATATTACGTATAGGGCGAACGATACTCAGCGTGGAAGCGAGATGATGATTGAAGTTCAGGCAGAAGGGGAAACCGGTGCCGCCTATCCCAGGGCCCGGAGACTTGAAGATATCCGTCTTGAACTCGGAGACTGCCGGCGTTGCGATCTTCACAGGACGAGGAAAAACCTCGTCTTCGGCGAGGGCAGTCCAGAAGCAGAACTTGTTTTCGTGGGTGAGGCACCTGGCGAAAATGAGGATATTCAAGGGAAGCCCTTTGTGGGAAGGGCGGGTCATCTCCTGACCCGAATCATAGAGGCAATGGGACTGACAAGAAGCAACGTCTATATCTGCAATATCCTGAAGTGCCGTCCCCCCGGGAATCGAAATCCCAGGCCGGAGGAGATACATATCTGCGAACCCTTTCTGATACAACAGCTCCAGGCCATAAGGCCAAAGGTAGTATGCGCCATGGGGACGTTTGCGGCGAAGACACTTCTTCAGACCGAAATGCCAATTTCTAAACTGAGGGGAAGATTTCACGCCTATCAGGGTATAGATCTCATGCCGACGTACCACCCCGCATATCTTTTAAGAAACCCGGGTGGGAAGAAACTGGTATGGAGTGATATGCAGATGATCATGGAGCTTTTGGGTAAAAAATAAAACATTAAAGCATGTATGGAAATCGGTGAAATGATGAAAGGCAATAAAATAAAAACTATGTTGTTATCTTTCATGGTGATTGTGCTTTTCTCTCTTTCAAGCTATCCGGCCTTCGGCGAAGATGCCGGCGGTGCCTTCGATGCAATAACGGTAGACGCTGCAATAACCCCTGCGGTTGCGAAATATATAATAAAAAGCATAGAGGAGTCCCATTCCGCCCGTTCTCAGGGCCTCATAATCCTCCTCGATACGCCGGGAGGACTTGATCTGGCCATGCGGGATATCATCAAGGAGATCCTGAATTCCCCGATACCCGTTATTGTGTTTGTCCACCCCTCGGGAGCGCGAGCTGCCTCGGCAGGAGTTATGATAACCATGGCGGCCCATGTGGCGGCTATGACTCCCGGCACAAATATCGGTGCGGCTCACCCCGTGGCCATGGGCGTTGGGGGCAAGATGGACGAAACCATGGCCAAAAAGATCGAAAATGATGCCGTTGCCTATGCCGTCGGTATTGCAGAGAAGAAAAAAAGAAATGCCGAATGGGTGGAGGATGCGGTAAGAAAGAGTGTCTCGATTACGGCCGAGGAGGCCCTCGGGTTACATGTGATCGATATTGTGGCGGGCAATATGACAGAACTCCTCGACAAAATGGATGGAAAGACAATAGCTCTCCCGTCGGGAGACGTGTCTTTTAAGTCAAAGGGGGCTCTCATCAATGAGAAAACAATGGGATTGCGGGAGAGGATTCTCACAACGCTGAGCGATCCTAATATTGCCTATCTACTCCTTATGATAGGACTGGCGGGGCTCTATTTCGAGTTCGCCCATCCGGGGGCGATTCTCCCTGGTGTCGTGGGCGGTATTTCGCTGATCCTTTCCTTTTTCGCCATGCAGACACTTCCTGTCAACTACGCCGGCATGCTTCTCATACTATTTGGAATTATACTCTTTATTGCAGAGATAAAGGTAGTGAGCCATGGTATGCTGACCGTCGCGGGGATTATTTGTCTTGTTCTGGGATCATTGATGCTCTTCGAATCACCGGTACCGGCGCTCCGAGTATCGCTTCGCGTCATGATTCCCACGATAGCCATCGTCTCTCTTTTCTTCGTTGGCGTCATCTCGCTTGCCGTCAAGGCACAGATGAGAAAACCCTCTACCGGCATGGAAGGTATGATCGGTAAGGAGGGAAAGGCTATAACTCTGATACACGGTGATGGAAAGGTTTTTATAAAGGGTGAGGTCTGGAATGCATCGAGCGTCGATACAATCGAAGAGGGCGAGTCGGTTAAGGTGATAGAAGTAAAGGGTCTTCATCTGAAAGTAGAAAAAACAGAAGGTCAATAAAGGAAGAAAAGGGGGTAAACCATGTATACAATAATTACCGTTGTGGTTCTGATAGTAATGTTTTTGGCAGCTGCTATCAGGATACTGAATGAGTATGAAAGGGGAGTTATCTTTCGACTCGGTAGGATTATCGACACAAAAGGCCCCGGTCTTATCATCCTGATACCGGTTATCGATAGAATGGTGAAAGTTGACCTGCGAATTATCACGATGGATGTTCCTCCCCAGGATGTGATCACCCGGGACAATGTTTCGATTAAGGTGAATGCGGTTATATATTTCAAGGTAATGACGGCAAGCCAGGCTGTTATCGAGGTTGAAAATTTTCTCTATGCGACTTCACAGCTTGCCCAGACAACCCTGCGGAGTGTCTGCGGTCAGGTTGAACTCGACGAGCTTTTATCGGAGAGAGAAAAGATAAACAATCAATTGCAGGAAATTCTCGATCGGAGTACCGACCCGTGGGGAATCAAGGTTTCTACAGTAGAGGTTAAGCACATCGATCTTCCCCAGGAAATGCAGCGTGCCATGGCAAAGCAGGCCGAGGCGGAAAGGGAACGAAGGGCGAAGGTTATCAATGCCGAAGGTGAATTCCAGGCGGCCCAGAAGCTTTTCGAAGCCGGCAAAATCATGGCAGAACAACCCATAGCCTTGCAGTTGCGCTACCTTCAGACCCTGGTGCTGGTGGCTGCAGAAAACAATTCGACGACACTCTTTCCGATACCGATTGATCTTTTGACACCGCTTATGAAGTATGTGGGAAAAGAAGAGAAGACAAGTGAAATAGAAAATAAAGAATAAACGGGACCAACAATATTGCAATATGCCCCGAACCTCTCAAGAAATAAAAAAAGTAAAAAGGGGATTAACAAGTTAGAAAATATAAAAGCACCTTAGTATTATGTGATTTTGACGGCACGATCAGCACGAACGATATGGGTTATAACGTGATACGGCGCTTTGCCGGTGACGGCTGGGAAGAAATCAACCGTGCCTACTGTGCGGGAGAGATAGGGTCACAGGATGCCTACAGGAAGTCGGCCTCTCTCTTCAGGGCCACGAAAGATGAGATACTGGAGTATGTGCTGGGATGTGATTGTCTGGATTCTCATTTCGTAGCCTTTCATCAATACTGCAAAGAAATGGGTTTTGATGTCAAAATAGTATCAGATGGGCTTGATTTCTATATCGAGGCCATACTCGATAAATATGATCTCGGGGAGATAGCGTTCTATTCAAACGAGGTCGTTTTTCATGATGACGGATCGTTGTCGGTCATATTCCCCTGGCATAATGAAGAATGTAACCGTTGTGGGAATTGTAAAAGCGTAATCCTGAAGCGGTTTTCGCCCGACTATGAAAGGGTTGTATATATAGGAGACGGGTATTCCGATGTATGCCCGGCGAAGTATGCCGATGTTGTATTTGCGAAAAGTATTCTCTTTGAAAAATGTGTGGAAAATGATATGGGGTGCATTCATTATCGGGATTTTGGTGATGTGAAAAGATACTTTATAAAAACATATGGCTGATTGCTCCATTTAAAATTGTGCTCATTTTCACCTGGGGGTAAGAATATTTATGGAAACGATTTCATCTGTAAAACCGCTGCTGGCCGTTGCTGTTTCTCTTTTCGGTTCGCTCCTTATTATTGCCGCTGGCAGGAAACCAAATCTTCGAGAGTCCTGCAGTATTCTAATTGCTCTTGTAAAGTTCGGCATAGTCTTATCTATGGTTCCCCTTGTTCTTGCGGGAACTAAGATCACCTATAATCTTATCGACATTCTCCCCGGTGTGGGCATTGCATTCCGGGTTGATTCTCTGGGGTTACTCTTCGCACTGGTTGCCTCCTCCTTATGGATCGTTACCACCATCTATTCAATCGGTTATATGCGTACCCTCAAGGAACATTCACAGACGCGATACTTTACCTTCTTTGCCCTGGCCATATCATCGGCCATTGGCGTTGCCTTTTCCGCAAACTTGCTGACAATGTATCTCTTTTACGAGATGCTTTCTCTTTCCACCTATTCCCTTGTGACCCACCATCAGGATCAGGAGGCCCGCTTTGCCGGGAGAAAGTACCTTAGCTATCTTATGGGTACTTCCATAGCCTTTCTTCTCCCCGCCGTTATCCTTACCTATGTCTTTACGGGGACACTTGATTTTGCCGATCAGGGCATACTGAGCGGTAAGGCGGGAGATGGGATGCTGATCCTGATGTTCGTTCTTTTCATCGCAGGCATTGGTAAGGCTGCCATAATGCCGATACATTCGTGGCTGCCCTCAGCCATGGTGGCGCCGACGCCGGTAAGTGCGCTCCTCCACGCGGTCGCCGTGGTCAAGGTAGGGGTGTTTTCGGTATTGAGAATATGTTTTCATATTTTCGGCATTGACCTCATGCACTCGCTCTCTCTCGATGTCTTCCTGCTCTATTTTATATCGATTACAATTATCATCGGTTCCATATTTGCGTTGAAACAGGATGATCTCAAGGCCAGACTCGCCTATTCCACTGTCAGCCAGCTATCCTATATCGTAATGGCGGGGGGGCTCATAAGCGTTCTCGGAATGACGGGAGGTGTTATCCACATTGTAATGCATGCCTTTGGAAAAATTACTTTATTTTTCTGTGCCGGGGCGATTATTGCCCATACGGGATTCAAGAAGATAAGTGAGATAAGGGGGATTGGAAAAATGATGCCCGTCACAATGGCGGCCTTCTTTTTTGGTTCTCTGAGCGTGATAGGTATACCTCCTTTCGGCGGTTTTATCAGTAAATGGTATCTTGCCCTCGGATGTATTGAATCTCATCAGATTCCCATACTCGTCGTTATTCTTACCAGTTCGCTCTTAAATGCCGCCTATTTCTTGCCCATAACATACAATGCCTTTTTCTCACGGGGCGAGAATTTCAATGGAGAGACGACGATTCAGGAAGCCCCGATTTTTACCGTCATCCCACCTGTTTTTACGGCGATTGCTTCATTCCTGCTTTTTATTCATCCCGGTTTCTTGCTCGATCTTGCAAGGATGACCGCAAGAGCCGTTATGGGGCTCGGCTGATGTAGTGCTGGGGTATGATGTACAGGTTTTTGATTAATGCTGAGTGGCGAAATGTATGAAATGAAAAAGGATAAGCGTGTACACGCCATGGCCAGGTTATTTGACATGGCGAGGATTTTCTTTCTCCTTATAATCATTCCCCTTTCACTCTTTATTATCCTCATTTACACCGGTATATTCGAAGTAGGTGAAACAACACGAAAGCATGCCTCGGCAGTTCTTGATGAGGAATACCAGAACAAAATCCGGATACGGACCGTTCATACGGCATATGAGGTCGCGAAGTTTCTCGAGGAGAGAAAAAATGATCTTCTCATAGCATCTATTATTCCTCAGACCGGTCCCGATTATGAAGATTTCGTGCGAAGAACGAAGAGCTACATATGGACGAGGGAGAATGGAGAATTTGTCAGAACAATGACCCCGATTTACAAGGAAATGTCGCTCATCGACAGAAAAGGGATGGAGACAATAAAGATTGAGGAGGGGAGAATTGTAAAGAAAGCTGACTTAAAGAATGTAAGCAATCCGGCAAATACCACCTATAAGTCTGAGGACTATTTTGCAAGGACCGCAAAGCTCGAAAAGGGAACGATCTACATTTCTCCCATAACGGGGTGGTATATTAGGAAGGGGGATTTTGAAGAGGGAAAGACTTTCGAGGGGATACTACGTATGGCCACGCCCCTCTTTGAGAATGAAGAATTTTCCGGTATTATCACGCTTGCAATTGATGCGAGACATCTCGCAGAATTTACCGATCATGTTATTCCTACCGAACCCGGGTACGTGGCACATGTGGACGCCTCGGTAGGTAATTATGCCTACATTGTGGACAACAGGGGATTCGTAATATCTCATCCCTTTGACTATCATATCGCCGGTCTCTATCGTGACGGAAGTCCCGTGCCTCCGCTTACAGAGGATAGGGCAGTGGACTTAATTGGGAGGGGAGAAGAGGTTCTGAATCTCAATCTTCTCGGATTTATGGATAGTGGTATGCCGGAAATCGTTCAACGTGCCTCTCTAGGAAAATCCGGGGTTATGACCTACAAGTTCGGCGGTCATACGAAATTTGTTGCCTATGCGCCGATCAAATTTTATGGGGAGGGGTATCCGGAACCTTCCGGCTTCGGCTGGGTAGGGATGGGGGTTGATGTCGATAAATTAAGCTCTCTCATGACCACAACCTTTCAGGATGTCCAAAGGGAAGTCGAGTCGTGGATAGAGACGGTCATTATCATACTTGTTGTTTCCGTTATCCTCCTTCTGCTCATATCGGCACTCTTGGCACGGGGAATCTCCCGACAGTATAGGATCATTGCCAAGGAAAGAGCGCAGCATCTGGAAACGATGAAAAAGGAATTCCAGGAGAGGGAGAGGACACTTCTGCAAATCGTTCAGGGAAGTACAATCCCCACTTTTGTTATCAATAAGGAACACATTGTAACCCATTGGAACAAATCCCTCGAACGACTCACGGGCTACAAGGCGCATGATTTCATCGGGACGAAAAAGCACTGGAAGGCATTTTATGACGGTGAAAAACCTATCATGGCGGATCTTATTGTTGATGATGTAAAGGAAGGTGAGATAAAGAAATATTACGGGGAAACAGGGCGCAAGTCTCCCTTCATTGAAGGGGCGTATGAGGCGGAGAGCTTTTTTTCTCATATCGGTGAAGGAGGAAGGTGGCTCTATTTTACTGCTGCTCCGATCAAGGGTCCGGAAGGTGAGATTATCGGCGCTATAGAAACGCTCTGGGACAGGACCGACTCCAAACTCCTGCATGTCGAGAGAGAGAGGCATCTCCGTCAGCTTTCAATATTGTGGGATATTACGACGGCCCTGAGCGCAACGATGGATCCCGACGAGAGAATTCGTGCGGCGGGAATAGAAATATTTGATAATTTCGATATAGACAGTCTTGCCGTCTATCAAAAGGGGAAGAATAACACTTTTCAGGTTACCTATTCATTCGGGTACAAAGACCCCATGTACCAGAAGGGATCTGATGTGGGGTCCGATTGTGTTATCGAGGAAGTGGCGAAAAAAAACGAGATCATCTTTTTCGAAGATGTAACAGTCGAAAGTGCTCCCTACGAAGAATTTGTATTGAATGAGGGATTGAAATCTGCGGCTTATATACCACTTGCTTCTGAAGCAGGCGTATTCGGGGTGGCGCGAATATCGAGTCACCTATCGAAACGGTTTTCCGAGGAGGATAAAAACCTTCTTGCCATCATCACAAACCATGTTGCCCTTGAAATAGAAAATGCACGACTCCATCATCAGGCAAAGATGTTCGGCCAGAGTCTGGAATTGAAGGTCAAGGAAAAAACAAAGAAACTTGAGAAATCCTATGACGAATTGAGATTATCTGAAGAGAAATACAGAACAATGTTCGATTCAGATCCCAATCCTATTATTATTGCTGACAGAGAGACACTGAAAATAATGGACGTGAACGCAACAGCCGTGGACTGTTATGGTTATACGAGGGAAGAATTTCTCGAGAAGCATTTCATAGATCTTCAATACCAGATAGACCAGGATGTGCTTGAGTCCATTGAACAATTGAAAAAGCCCAATCAATCACTAACCTGTCCGAAGAAATTGCACAAGAAAAAGGACGGAACGTCATTCTTCGTCGATATCAACATAAGTCCCGTTAAGTTCATGGGAAAAGACTGTCTGATAGTCAATACCCCGAATATTACGGAGCATGTTGAGAAGGAGACACAGCTTATTCAGGCAAGCAAGATGGCCACACTCGGAACAATGGCCTCGGGTATCGCCCATGAAATAAGCCAGCCGCTGAATGTCATGCAGGTCTGCTCCGATTTTATTATAAAGATGATAAAGAAGGGTGATAAAATTAAAGAGGCGGATCTATACTCGGTCGCCGAAGAGATCGAAAAAAATGTTCAGAGAGCGGCACTTACAATAAAACATATGAAGGATTTTGTGAGGAAATCTGAGGTGAGCGGGGATCGGTTGAACGTGAACAGCCCGATTTTGGACGTGTTCAAGCTCCTTGGACAGCAACTGAGGATTCACGGGATAAAAGTAGGGCTTGATCTCGCCGATGACCTACCATCTATCATGGCGGACCATAACAGGCTCGAACAGGTATTTGTCAATCTGGTAACGAACGCCCGGGATGCACTTGATGAGAGGGAAACCACACAAAATGATTCAAACTGGCAGAAGGTGCTGAGAATCGAGTCATTTTCAGATAATGGTCGGGTCGTGGTTAAGGTCATTGACAACGGAACAGGGATTCCCAAAAAAGTAATAGATAAGATATTTGAACCTTTTTTTACCACAAAAGAGGTGGGAAAAGGAACAGGACTCGGCCTTACCATAAGTTATGGCATAATTAAAGACTATGATGGTACTATAGAGGTAGAAAGCGTTGTTGACTCGGGCACAACGTTCACATTAACATTTCCCACAGTTAGTTGATGGGGAACGTTTTGAGAAATTAAAATAGAAAAGAGCATTTATCAGTAAAACGAACGGGACCGGATATGGATGCCACAAAACTCCTGTTGATCGATGATGAAGAGGACATCTTAAAGGTGCTTTCCATGTCCCTCAGAAGCGACGGTTATGAAGTGTTGACCGCGCTGAGTGGCAAGGAGGGGCTGCGGCTCTTTCAGGAAGCATTACCCGATATTGTCCTTACGGATCTCAAAATGCCGGTTATGGACGGGATTGAGGTACTTCAAAGGGCGAAGAAAATTAATCCCGATGCCGAGGTGATCGTTATAACAGGCCACGGTGATATGGACTCGGCGATCGAATCACTGCGCTACGGGGCTTCTGATTTTATCAACAAACCGGTCAGGGACGAGGCTTTGCAGATTGCGATTGACCGCGCTAAGGAAAAGATATCGATACGGTCGAAACTGAATGCATACACCACCGATCTGGAAAACATGTGCCAGATTGCCATAGGAGAGGTCAAAAGAAAGTCTGATTTTCAGGACAAACTGATACGAAGCTCAAATGACGGAATCGTCGCGACCGATGAAACGGGAGAGATTATTACCTTCAATCCCGGAGCGGAAAATATTTTTGGTTACTCGAGATTGGAAGTGGTCAGAAAGATGTCCCTCGATCAATTGTATCCAAAAGAGATTGCAGACGAATTTATTAAGGGATTTCGGCGGAGCAGGAATAAGAAAGGATGGGGATGGAAGGAAGTTACGATTGTTGGAAAAGATGGGGTTAAAGTTCCCACACGATTCTCAGGAACACTGCTCAGCGAGGGCGATACGGTTATAGGAAGTGTCGGTTTCTTTCAGGATTTGAGAGAAATCAAGCGACTGCAGCAGGAACTGGTCAATTCTGAAAGACTGGCTGCAATTGGGCAGACGGTCGCACGA
>JAFGBH010000072.1 GCA_016933215.1 Deltaproteobacteria bacterium
ATCTTGGCATTTTTTATATACTTGTTACTTATTGACATGACTAGACTTTTAGCACATTTCATAGTGCTGTTCTAGTCAAGACCCTAATTTATTTAAAAATTTTCTCCCACTGCTGTTCCTCATAAAAAATCATCTTTTTTAAATACCAGTATATGATATCATCCGGCAAGCAGATGCGGATAGAGCTCATCAAAGGGGTATAATGTGTCCTGTCGCAGAGGCTGCAGGGGAAAAGGGCTCTCTCGCCGGCCGCTGCATAACCAGAGTATTATCTCTTACTATTTCGTAGTGGAGGAGGGAAAATGCCAAAAAAATCATCGACCAATACGTTAGTGCATATACTTCTGCTTCTGATGGCTGCCAATTTCAGATACAGGGCGGCGCTTAGAAAATATCTTATGGGGGCTCAGGGCTGGATCAATTTTTCCGTGGGGTTTCGAACGGAAACGGGAAGTGTGGAGAAGGCAATAATCTTTCAGGACGGGAGAATTGAAGTCAAAAGTACAATTCCCGATGACGTGAGCGTGACGCTCATTTTCAGGTCTGACGATGGTGTAAAGAAAATGCTGAAGGTTCCACCCAATGAAGTCCTCAATATGCTGATGAAAAACAGCTTGAGGCTTGAGGGAAACCTGGCTTATGTCCAGATATTCAATTTCTTCATCTCCCTTCTTTTGGACAAAAAACACCGGAAAATGATGGAACAAGACAGGAAAAAGGAACTGGAAATGAGGCAGGAAAAGGCCTCATTCATAGATCCGAAAATTAGACAGGAGATGAAGAGGAGGAAGAACTCCCGCCTCTGGGGCGAGCGCGTTGACCCGGGCGTTCGATACCTTGATGATCCCTATCTCGCCCGTTACAGTCTTGAAGACTTTCCGCGCCTGAAAGAATTTGTTGCCATACATCTCGATACAAAGCCGGAGATCTGTCATGAACGTCCCAAGATCCTGACGGACTGGTTTCTCAAGCATGGGTTTGACCGTGACGAAAACGGCAATGAATGGAGTCCCGAACTCCGTCAGGGCGAGGCCTTCAAGTACCTCATGGAAAACAGAAGGCCGATTATCCGGAACAATGACCTTGTCGCGGGGACCACGACGGAAAAGGAGATCGGCGTCGTGATCTATCCCGATGCACACGGCACCATGATATGGGGGGAACTCAAGTCCGTTCCCCACAGACTTCTCAATCCCTATGACATTTCGGATGAGACGGCCCACATTCTTCACCACGACGTCTTTCCCTATTGGACAAAGAGGAATTTCAGGGAATGGGTGAGGGACCACTATGGCAATCCCCTTTCCCAGGCCATGGATGAACGCTTCGCCGTATATTTTCTCTGGAAGTCGGTGGCGCTGTCACACACGATTCCCGATTTTCCCAAACTTCTGAGGCTGGGGACAAAACAGATTATCGGAGAAATCGACGGCGAATTAAAAACGAACGGGGCCGACAACGAGAAGAGAAATACCCTTCGTGCCATGATCCTCTGCCTTGAAGGGGTTAATTCCTATGCCCGGAACCTCGCAAACCAGGCACTGGAAGAGGCAAAACGAGAGGCGGATCCGATAAGAAAATCGGAACTGGAACTCCTTTCCGAGATATGTAAAAAGGTTCCGGAAAATCCCGCCGAGACCCTCGATGAGGCGGTCAATGCCGTATGGATTGTCTGGGTTGCACTCCATATGGAAAACACGAATGCCGGTCTTTCGATCGGGAGACTGGACCAATGGTTCCAGCCCTTCTTCGAGGCCGATATGGCGAAACTCACCACCGATGATGAAAGGCAATCATATGTTGAGCATGCAATAGAGCTGATCGGGTGTTTCTATATGAGGTGCACTGATCATCTGCCCCTCGTACCCGATATCGGAAACTATCTCTTCGGGGGGAGCTCCTCTGATCAGGTCATTACCCTGGGCGGTGTGAGACCCGACGGAGAAGACGCCGTCAATGACATGACCTATATCTTTCTCAAGGTCACGGAAATACTGGGGATTCGTGACCCCAACGTGAATGCCCGCTATAATCCCGGAAAAAACAGCGAGATCTATCTGAAGCGTCTCTGCGAGGTAAATTACATTACCGCCGCCACGCCCTCGCTGCATAACGACGAGGCGGTAATGGCATCGCTCGACCAGTTTAACTATCCCCCCGAAGACCTGAGGGACTGGTCCGCCACGGGATGTGTGGAGCCGACCTTGTGCGGAAAACATATCGGCCACACCAACTGCATGATGATGAATATGGTGGCCGCTTTGGAGATGGCCCTCAATAACGGGCTTCATCCCCTCATGAACTGGGATGTGGGTCCAAAGACGGGAAGAATCGAAGAGGGCGATTTCAAGACCTTTGACGAATTTTTCGATGCCTTCTCGGCGCAGTTCAAGTTTCTGATCGACAAATCGGTGGAATTGAACAATATGCTCGGCGAGGCCCATGCCGTGCTCCGTCCCACGCCGCTTCTCTCCTCTCTGATTGAGGGATCCATTGAAAGGGGAAAGGATGTGACACGAGGGGGTGCAAAGTATAATTCATCGGGATCGGCATGTATCGGCCTTGCCGATGTCACCGATTCCCTTATGGTGATAAAAAAGCTTGTCTACGACGAGGAAAAGGTCAGTTTTAAGGAATTAAAGGAAGCCATTGATACAAACTTTGCCGGAAATCCGGCCCTTCACGCCATGGTGACAAAGAGGGTTCCCCTCTTCGGATCTGACAGTGAGGAGGCGCTGGAGATCGCAAACAGGGTCGCGAAATTTGCCCACGACTCCTACTGGAATCACCGTAATTTCAGAGGAGGGCGGTATACGGCGGGCTTCTGGTCGATGTCGAACCATGTTGCCTTTGGCACGCTGAGCGGCGCACTCCCCTCGGGGAGGCTCGCCGGCAAGGCATTTACCCCGGGCCTCACGCCGGAGGCGAATGCCTCGAAGAATCTTCTTGACAACATTCGTGATGTTGCCCGGCTGAAGCCTGAAAACATGAATAATAACATAGCATTCAATGTCAAGGTTGTGCCCGCTCCCGGAGATACGCACGAAGAGATTGTCGACCACCTCTACTCCTACGCGAAAACCTATTTTGACCTTGGGGGCATGCAGATGCAGTTTAATGTGGTGACCTCCGACATGTTAAAAGATGCCATGGCAAATCCCGAAAACTACAAGAATCTCCTGGTGCGCATCTCGGGATATAACGCCTATTTCGTGACGCTCAACAGGGAGATGCAGATGGAACTTATCGAACGGGCCGAGTACGGTATATGAAAAAGCAGCCGCTTATCCTTGATATAAAAGGGAATTCACTCGATGACGGCCCTGGAATCCGGACCGTCATTTTCTTCAAAGGCTGTCCCCTCTCGTGCGTGTGGTGTCAGAATCCCGAAAGCAAGGAGGCGGGTGTTGAGATATCCTTTGATGAAAAGGAGTGTATAGGCTGCGATACCTGCCTGGAGGTCTGCCCCGAGGGGGCACTGTCACGCGACAATCCTTTTTTCATCGACCGGGAACGGTGTAGCCTTTGTTTTGACTGCGCTGATAATTGTCCCGCCCTGGCATTGACCGCTGTGGGACGCGAGATGTCTCATGATGAGATACTTACAGCCGTTTTAAAGGACAAGCCTTTTTACGATACCTCAGGGGGAGGGGTGACGCTCTCGGGGGGAGAACCGACCATGTTTATGGATTTTGCCGCCCTTCTCCTCAGGAAACTGAAATCGAGGGGGATTCATACACTCCTCGAGACGTGCGGATTATTCAATCTCAATCGCTTTGAAGAGATGCTTTACCCGCATCTCGATATGATCTACTACGATCTTAAGCTCCATGATCTCGATGAACATGTCAGATTCTGCGGTGCACCAAATGACAAAATTATCGAAAATTTTATTGCACTCCATAAGATGTCGTCAGAGGGCGGCATCCCGGTCCTGGCCAGGGTGCCGCTTATCCCGGGTATTACCGACAGGGAATCCAACCTCGTCGCGCTTGCGAATCTTTTCCGGACCCAGGGGGTGCAAAAGGTTCAGTTACTTTCTTATAATCCACTCTGGCATGAAAAGGAGAGAAAAATCGGTGTCGAGAACCCCTTAAGCCTGCAGGAATCAATGACGAGGTGGATTGATGCCGATAAGATTGAAAGATCGAAAGACGTATTCAGAAGAGAGAAGATTGAAGTGGTCTGAAGGCCCTGCCGTCAGAGGAGACGCCTGTCGCGAGGATCAATTGCTCCCAGAATGTCAATCATCGATTGATGGATTTTTCCGTTTGTTGCCAGTATATGTGGCGAGTCGAGATAGTACGCTTCTCCTGAGATATCGGTGACCGATCCCCCAGCTTCTTCGACGATAAGCCAGCCTGCCGCCGTGTCCCAGGGTTGCAGCTTGAGTTCCCAGAACCCGTCGAAGCGTCCTGCGGCGATATAGGCCATGTCGAGCGCCGCTGAACCGGCCCTCCTGACGGCCCTCGCTTTCATGGCCATCTCGGTGAAGTAATTCATGTTATTGTTCGAATTTTCCCGAATGTCATAGGGAAATCCCGTTGCAAGGAGACATTGTGAGAGATCCCCTGTATCTGTGACGGATATCTTTTTCTCATTCAAAAAGGCGCCCCTCCCCCTCTCCGCGGAAAAGAGTTCGTCGAGCATTGGATTATAAACCACTCCCACTATTATGGAGCCTTCCCTCTCAAGTGCTATGGAAACCGAAAAGACAGGGAAGCCATGGGCGTAGTTTGTTGTTCCGTCGAGGGGATCGATAATCCATCGGTATGGTGAGCCCGTTAGAACACCCTTTGTTTCTTCCGAGATGATATCGTGATCAGGAAAGTGTTCTTGTATCGCCTTCATGAGTAATGCTTCCGACATCATATCCGCCTCGGTAACGATATTGATCCGCCCCTTGAAACTGATTGTGTGGGTATGATTGAATCGCTCCTTCAGGAGACCCCCCGCCTCTTTTGCTAATGACATTGCAAATTTTCTGTAATCGGCCATTACCTCTTCCTTCCCTTTCTGCATCCGTTGAACTGGTAAGCGAACGCATTCACCGCTTTATGCTGCGGGGAGCTTCAACTTCTTTAGCACGTTGTTCGAGAAAAGTTGAGATGATTTCTGTTGCTTCGCTTCAGAATTAGTGATAAATGTTCACCAAATTCTATAAAATCGGGATATTAGAATGGAAAAAGAGGAAGAAAAGATAGAACCGGAAGAGAAAGGCGCCGAAGGAAGTGATGACGTTCTCGATGTGAGGAAAATCCGGGAATCTCTTGGTATGAGCCTCGATGAGATATCGCGGGTGACGAGGATAGGAACATCTGCCCTCGAAGCGATCGAAAAGAGTGACTTTAACCTGCTTCCGGAGCCCGTCTATGCGAGGTCTTTTATCGAGGCCTATGCAAAGGTCGTAGGTATAGAGAGCGGAAAAATCCTCACTCGCTACAACAGTTATCTGGAAAGGGAAAAAAGCAGCAAAGGGCCGGAGAATTTAAAGAAGCAGTCGTGGCTCAGGTCCCATGTGAGTATTATTATCTGGTGTATCGTTGTTTTCTCCGTGATTTTCTTTTTTGCCTTTTCCTATCTATACAAAGATTATGAGGGCACCCATGAGACTGAGAACGGGCAGGCTATCGAGAAACCCGAAGGCGGCCCTGATAGAGGGGAAGTTCCCCTCACTGAAGATGTTGAAAGAGGAACTGCTCCAAAAATTGAAATAGCCGCTCCTGAAAAAGCACCTGAGCTGGAAGTTGCTCTTCCTCAAGGGGAAGTCACGAAAGGTGAGGTGGTCTCTGCACTACCCGAGGGCGGTCAAGAAGTTGTCCGAAAGGAGTTTTCGGAAGAGACCTATCTTCTTGAAATTAAGGCGACGGAGTGGACCTGGCTGGAAATAAAAGCGGATGAGGGTGAACCCTTTGAGGTATTATTAAAACCGGGTGAAACAATCAAAAGGGAAGCAAAAACTGAGTTCTCTCTCATCGTGGGAAACGCAAAAGGGGTGGATATAACCTTTGATGGAAAATCACTTGGTCGGCTTGGAAGGCATGGAGAGGTTATTCTTTTGACATTGCCCAGAGATGCAGGTAATTAAAGATATATTTGACAAAACGTCTCTAATATTTTAACTCTTTTCAAAAAAAGGCGGGAACGTGAAGTTCCCGCGCTACGAGGTGCACATAATATGTTCGGTATAGGAATACCTGAGTTGTTAATTATACTGGTAATCATCCTGATCATCTTCGGAGCCGGAAAGCTCCCCGAGATAGGGGGGGCCATTGGTAAGGGCATCAGGAATTTCAAAAAGTCCTTTCAGGAGCAGGAAGAAATAAAAAATACCGAAGATCCTGAAAAGATTGAAGAAAAGAAAAAATAGCCGTTAGAAGGGGACATCGTCTTCAGGGAAGTCCGGTTCCTTGAATCCAGTGTCGGCACCGTTGAATCCTCTTGCTTGATCGGCCTCGTCACCCTTCCTTTCAAGCATCTGCATATTCGAGGCAATTATCTCCGTCGTGTACTTCTTGTTTCCATCCCTGTCGTCCCATGCCCTCGTTTGGAGCCTCCCCTCAATATAGACAAGCCTTCCCTTGGCAAGATAGTTTCCGCATATCTCAGCAAGTTTTCTGAATGTGACAATCCTGTGCCATTCGGTTTTCTGGACACGCTCACCGCTTTTATCTTTCCACTGTTCATCGGTGGCGAGCCTGAAATTGGTGACCATGGTACCGTCCTGGGTATACCGTACCTCAGGATCAGCCCCCAGTCTTCCTATGAGTATGACCTTGTTGACCATTGTGACCCCCTTAGTTTTGATTTCCTGAGAGATAATACACAACTTGGGTGTCCGTGGCAAATCAAATATGTGATAAATATACTCACGTTATGAGGTCCTTTCATTTCTATATTCCTTATTGACTTCACCCGGATTATTAAGTACAAATACACGCAATATTTGACAAACGCTCGTTTTAGGGTGGTATGTGAAAAAAAGATCAGATAGCCGGATCGGTGAAGGAAAGGATAGTATCTGAGTCCTCTGGAAGGGGTAGTACTCGGAGTAGTTCAGGGATTAACGGAATTTCTGCCCGTAAGCAGCTCAGGCCATTTGGTGATTGTCCAGAGTTTTATTAAGGGGTTTCATCAACCGGGGGTCCTCTTCGATGTCATGCTTCATTTCGGTACCCTTGTAGCCGTTTTGTTTTTTTTCAGGAAAGAGGTCTATGATATTCTGAAGGCCCTGTTACCCGGGAGCTTGCGTGGCAGTGGCAGCGACGATCTGATATCTGCCAGACGAAAGATGGCGCTGCTCATCGTTGTAGGAACTGGAATAACGGGTGTTACGGGATTTCTCTTTGAACAGGATATACATAATCTCTTTACGTCCGTTGATGTCGTTGCCGCAATGCTCATCATCACGGGCCTGCTTCTCTATCTTTCTGACAGAAAGGGTGGGGGAGATAAGAAAGACAAGAATCTGGGCTTTGTAGACGCCGTAATCATCGGGATGGCCCAGGCATGTGCGCTGATTCCCGGTATATCGAGATCGGGGGCCACAATAACCTTTGGTATTTTCAGGGGATTGACGGGAGAGACGGCGGCACGATTTTCCTTCCTGCTTTCAATTCCTGCGATCATCGGGGCGGCTGTTTTCGAGTCACGATATTTTGGATCGGCGACGACCGATGAAATGCGGGTATACGTTATCGGAATGATAGTAGCTGCCGTGACGGGTTTTTTTACACTGAAACTCCTCTTCTTTATCGTTAAGAGAAGGAAATTGAGTATCTTCGCCTATTATTGCTGGATTGTAGGCATATCCACGTTGCTGATGAGGACGATCTGATTTTGAAAAAAATGAAAAAGGAAAAAAAAGATCTCAGAAGGACGAAGGAGATAACAGGTGTCATTCTCATTGCGGTGGGACTTTTTCTTCTGATCTGTCTCGTGTCGTACAGCCCGTCGGACCCCTCGTTCACCCATTTCGTCTCGGGTGAAGCCCCAATCGGCAACTGCGGCGGATTTGTCGGTGCTTATCTCTCCGACTCCCTTTTGAAGGCCTTTGGGATACCCTCATATCTCTTTCCTATTTTCCTCATTATGCTGTCCGTCAAACTCCTTCTGAACCGGGTGTTCCAGGTCTCTGTTTCTGCTGTTTTCGGCTTTATCGGTCTCATCTTTTCTACAGCTGCCCTCTTGTCGATCAAGTACGGTATGGTTCACTTCTTTGACGCGGATCTCAATTCGGGAGGCGTCGTGGGGTTTTTTTCGTCACGATTTCTCGATTCCTATCTCAACCACGTAGGTTCTTACATCGTTTTGGTCGTTATCTTTCTGATATCACTCATGGTTACCCTCGATCTCTCGTTGGTGACTGTAATCGGAAAGTCGATACTGCTCGCAAAGGCAACCCTCTCAGGGATACGAGCATTTATTGTAATTCATGTGGGGAGATTTAAAAGGAAGAAGAAACCACCCCAGCTGAAGAAACGCACAATCGTGCGGGAGGCCCCCCTTATTGTAGAGGAGGCAAAACCTGAGGAAAAGGAAAAGAAAAAACTCGAGCAGACCACCTTTGATTTCGTTCATCCGGCGGGTTCTTATATGCTTCCACCCCTGACGCTACTTGAAAAGGTTGAGGTCAAGAGCAGGGGAATGAAGAAAGAGAGTCTGATCATGAATGCGAAGCTTCTTGAAAAGAAGCTCGCCGATTTTGGCGTTGAGGGTAAGGTGGTAGAGGTGAAACCGGGTCCCGTGATCAATATGTTCGAACTCGAACCCGCCCCCGGTGTGAAGATAAACAAGATTGCGAACCTTGCCGATGATCTGGCAATGGCGCTGAAGGCCCAGAGCGTAAGGATTATCGCGCCAATTCCGGGGAAGGCGGTCATCGGCATCGAGATTCCGAACCAGGGAAGGGAACTGGTCCATTTGAGAGATGTCCTCGATAACGATAAATTCCTGGAGTCTAGATACCGTCTTCCCATAGCCCTGGGGGAAGATATTGTTGGAAATCCAATGATCGCGGACCTTTCCAGAATGCCCCATCTTTTGATAGCTGGAACGACTGGTTCAGGCAAGAGTGTGTCGCTCAATGCCATGATCTGCAGCATCATGTTCAAGGCAACGCCGGATGATGTCAAATTTCTCATGATCGACCCGAAACGCCTTGAACTTTCCGGTTACGAGGGGATACCCCATTTGCTCCATCCAGTGGTGGTGAATCCGAAGAAGGCCTCTCATGTATTAAAATGGGCCGTTGAAGAAATGGAGAAGAGATACAAGATTATCGGGGAAGCGGGTGTTAAGAGTATCGAGGCATACAATAAGATGGTAAAAAAGGGTCTGGTGCCGGTTCATAAAGAGACAGAGATTCCTGATGAGGCCGGCGAAGAGGAAAAACCGCCGAAAAAACTCCCCTATGTTATTATTATAATCGATGAGCTGGCTGATCTTATGATGGTTGCCCAGAGGAATGTGGAGGAATCACTGACACGGCTCGCCCAGATGGCAAGGGCGGCGGGTATCCATCTTATTCTTGCAACCCAGAGACCTTCTGTTGATGTTATTACTGGAATAATAAAGGCAAATTTTCCTACCCGTATTTCCTTTCAGGTTTCGTCAAAGGTGGATTCCCGGACCATACTCGACCAGCTCGGAGCGGAAAAACTTCTCGGTGCGGGAGACATGCTTTTCATCCCTCCGGGAACAACAATGCTCACACGAATCCACGGCGCCTTTGTCTCTGATGCTGAGATCGGAAGAGTCGTCGATTTCGTGAGAAAGCAGGAAACGCCCTCCTATGATCAGTCCATATCTCAGTATAATCCCGAGGCCAGAGATGAAAAACAGTCAGCCGAAGAGTATGATGAAAAGTATGATGAGGCCGTCGAACTGGTGACCGACCTGGGTCAGGCCTCCATCTCCCTCGTTCAGCGGTACATGAAGATAGGGTACAACAGGGCCGCAAGAATAATAGAGAAAATGGAGGCAGAGGGTATTGTCGGTCCTTCGGATGGCGCGAAGCCTCGAAAGGTACTGGCCGGAAAATTACCGGAATAAATTGCATAAGAAAATTCATATCACAAGTCTCGGCTGTCCTAAAAATCTCATCGATTCAGAGGTCATGGCCGCCATTTTAGAACGCGGCGGCGATCGTATCGTTTCCTCGGAAGAGGAAGCCGATATCGTCATCATCAATACCTGTGCCTTTATCCTCCCTGCGAAGGAAGAATCGATCGAAGAGATATTTCGCATGGTCGATCTGAAGGAACGGGGGGGCTTAGAATACCTCATTGTCACGGGCTGCCTTCCCCAGCGATACGGAACGGAACTGGAAGCCGAAATCCCTGAGGTGGACCTCTTTCTCGGTACGGGAGAAGTTCCTCATATCGGTGACTACCTCAACAAACTGGTGAAAAGGGAAGGAGGAACATCGCGCACATTCACAGGGGACCCGGATTTTCTCATGAATGCTTCCCATCACCGCCTTATTTCAACACCCTCTCACACGGCCTATCTCAAGATTGCCGAGGGATGCTCCAACTGCTGCTCCTACTGTGTGATACCGATGGTGAGGGGGAGATTCAGGAGCAGAAAACCTGACGATATCCTGAAAGAGGCAGAGGCCCTCGCAGGGGGAGGGGTGAGAGAGGTCATCCTTACGGCCCAGGAGACGACGGCCTACGGAAAGGATCTCAGGGGGAACCCATCACTGGGACAACTCATGACTGACATTGCGCGAATAGAGAGGATTAAATGGATACGGCTCCTCTATACCTATCCCGAATCTATCACGGAAGAAATTCTTGAGACCCTTTCACAGGAAGAAAAGATCTGCAATTACATCGATATTCCCGTCCAGCACATAGACGACGAGATACTGCAAATGATGAGGAGAAGGGGGGACAGCGTTCTCATTAGAAACGTTATAGAAAAAGCGCGCGAAATTGTCCCCGGTGTGGCATTGAGGACATCCCTCATCGTCGGGTTCCCCGGAGAGACGGAGGAAAAATTCGACAGGCTCCTTGAGTTTGTAAGGGATACGAAATTTGATCACCTCGGGGTTTTCGAATATTCGAGGGAGGAGGGAACCGGGGCTGCGGAACTTCCCCACCAGGTTTCGGAGGAGGAAAGAGAATCGAGAAGAAGGATCATCATGGAAGAACAGGCGGAGATATCACATACGATTAATCTTTCCCTTATAGGGTCGCTGGAGGACGTGATCCTCGAAGAAGCCTCAGACCATCCCGACTATGATTATATCGGAAGATTGCGACGGCAGGCTCCAGATATCGACGGAATTACCTATGTGAAGGCCGGGGGGCGGAAAAGAGGCGACATTATACAATGCAGAATCGATGGGGCCGACGATTATGATCTCTTCGCCGAAGAGGTTGTGGAAGGGGAGGAATCCCTGTTGTAGATCACGTCTTGGTTTTCCAGTGCCGGTCTTCTTCAAGGAGATGTTCTATCAGATCGGACAGAGGCCATCCGATATTGTGATGAGTGAGACCGCAGAAAATTGGACGTGCGAGGGCCTCTTTGTGAGGGAATTCCGTAAGCGTCATATCGATCTGTTCTTTTGAGAAGGCAAGGAACACCAAAATCTTCGGTTCCCTGTCTTCAAAGATATCCTCGGGTCCCTTCTCAAGGATATCCCCTATCGTCATATCCTCTTTTTTTGAGGCACTTATTACGAAGAGCTCCTCTTCGAGGGTGTGACCGAGTGATTTTCCTATAAACCGGGCATCTTCTTTGTTGTATCCGTAAACCATAATTCCGAGCGGGTTCATACCCTCTCCCCCTTTGATTCGTATGAAATTATAACGGAAACGGTACCTGGCACTGCTTCCTCCTGTACAGTCGCAGATAATGCCCGATAGTGAACCATTTTTTCGTGCCCGGGATGATTGAGCGGATATGACCCATACTTTCCCGTGCGGCATCCTCTCCTGCCCTGATCAAGTGCTGTGCGTGGGAAAATTCCGACCAGTGAAGCGTTCCTACCGAAGGACGGATCACCACATCGGCGCGAGTCAGCTCATACTGTACCAGATAATGGGTGGTGAGATCATTGGCCCTGCTCAATATTTCCTGGGCGTTTGTCAGCTCATCCTCCAAAAGGATGTCCTTACTGACGACAACGGCAATAACCCTGTCTGCTCCCTCATTTATCGTTGCCGAAACGGGAACGTGGGCAATAATGCCGCCGTCTGAGAGGAGATAATTGTCTTTTTTCAGGGGCTGAATAGCGCCCGGAACGGTGCTGCTCGCCATTACTGCCTCTCGTAAGGAACCCTCTGAAAATATAACGGGTTTGCCGCTTACCAGATCAGTGGCGACCGCCCGAAACGGTATGGCCATATCTTCTATTTGTATGTCGGGTAGCAGATAATCTATCATGGCACGAAAGTCTTTTGCGGAAAGGATGCCGGGTTTGAACATTGCCTGGAGCAGTATGACCTTATTTTTGAGATAGCTTTGAATTTTACGCGCCAGTCCCGAATCCTCTCTTTTATGGGCCTCTTCGATGGCGTTTATGGCGGAAGAATGAAACTCGGGACTTTCCAGATAACCTTCTATTATTTCTTCCAGTTCATCCGGTCCGATACCACTGGCATAGGATGCTCCCACCAGGGCGCCGCTACTGGTGCCGACTATGATATCGATGGGAACGTTTTCTTCCTCCAGTATCCTGAGCACCCCTATGTGGGCGAATCCGCGTGCTCCTCCACCTCCGAGTGCAAGACCTATGTTTTTACTCTTTCTTTTCATGGTTTCACGATGCCACCGGGTGTGTCGAGTGTCGTAACGGATTATAATGGGAGGGACCTTGAGACGGACCCCAACCATATCATTTTTCGCCGGTACCATTTAAGAGAACCTATTTATAAGATTTTATTTAAATAATGTCAAATAGTGCCGTGTAATCCTCCTAACAATTTATTGAAAAAAGGATTCGAGGGGGTGTACATTGTGAACCCGCCCACTGTGCGTGACGGGCTAAGGGTATTCAATTGATAAAGGGGAGAAGCAATATGTGTGGTCGGTTTGTCATGATCAGTGATCTTTCCGCCCTTGAGGAGGCTTTTAACATAGAGGCCTTCTCCGCCGACGTGAAGCCGAGCTACAACATAGCGCCGGGAAGAGAAGTGGCCGCTCTCGTACATGACAGGGTGAATCGTTTTGTGTCTTTCAGGTGGGGTCTTATCCCTTCATGGGCAAAGAATCCGGCGATCGAAAAAGGAATCATAAACGCCCGTTCCGAGACAGTAGCAGAGAAACCGAGCTTCAGAGATTCTTTCAAAAAAAGGCGGTGTCTTGTTCTCGCAAATGGATATTATGAATGGAAAAAAGTAGGGAGGAATAAGGTTCCCCACTATGTTTGTCCCGTTTCTCAAAGACCCTTTGGCTTTGCCGGCCTCTATAATACGTGGAGATCGAGGGATGGAGGATCCTTGAGCACCTGCACCATTATCACGACGGAGTCGAATGAACTGCTGAGGCCCCTTCACGACAGAATGCCCGTCATCATACCGAAAGATCGGGAGTCACTGTGGCTGGATGATTCCGCGACCGAGAAAAAAAGCCTTCTTTCCATACTGAATCCCTCCGTCAGTGAAGCGCTGGAGATTCGCGAGGTTTCAACGCTGGTAAATTCACCGCTCACTGATATACCGGAGTGCATACGGCCGCTGCCTTCGGGATTACTGTAACCTGAAGAAAGAGAAAACAATCAACGATTTTCCTTACCATTCGGAAATTTCCCGGAGCCTTGTTTCGGGAATCTTCACTATCATTAATGGGGAAGGGAAAAACTTTGACATAAGTAGGTGTTTACACTATAAGTCGATACATAATAACTATGAGATGAAGAATTTGAAACCATGGAAATACAGGAAGTTTTTGGCCTCTATGAAGGCGATCTCAAGCGTGTTGAACGATATCTGGAAGATCAGCAGCAGTCATATATCCAATTGATACCGGAGATAGCAAACCACATCATACAAAGCGGGGGAAAGAGACTCAGACCTTTGCTCCTCCTTATCGCGTCTGACCTATGTGGGTATGAGGGTAAAAGACGTTACTCGCTGGCATCGGTAATGGAATTTATCCATACGGCATCACTCCTTCATGATGACGTGATTGATCGTGCCGATATGAGAAGGGGAAAAGATGCAGCCAACAGGGTATGGGGAAATTCGGCGAGTGTCCTGGTTGGTGATTACCTCTACTCGAAGGCCTTTAAGATGCTTGCTGACGATGAGGACCCTGCTGTGCAGAAACTCCTTTCGACAACGACGACGACAATGGTCGAAGGCGAAATATCTCAGCTTGTGAGGAGTTGCAGTATAGAGATAACGGAAAAGGAATACCTCTCCGTCATTGAAAGAAAAACGGCTGTCTTGATCTCTGCATCGTGTGCAATAGGGGCGATATTGGCAGGGGCCCCGGAATCTGATATCGAAGCCTTGGCCAGATTCGGTATGAGGCTCGGCATGGCCTTTCAATTGACCGATGATGCCCTCGATTATGTGGCCTCAGAAAAAGAATTTGGCAAAACCATCGGTAAGGATCTCACGGAAGGAAAGGTAACCCTTCCCCTCATTGGCGCCTATAAGAAGAGTTCTCCTGAGGAAAAGGAGTTAATAAGAAAAACGGTGGAAGGTAAAAACGTGCTCAATGATGATATAGCCGGGGTGATTGCTGTCATCAATAAATATGAGGGCATAGGCTATACCCTCGACATGGCGGATAGATTTATAAAAGAAGGGAAGGCCTTTATCGGACCCTTCAAAGATTCAACACCGAAAGATGCGTTTTTGGCAATCGCCGATTATGTTGTTGAGAGAAGACTGTAAGCCATACTAGACCTCACCTTTCTTTTTCTCCTCGCAGCAATAACCTTTTCAATACTGAATGAAAGGATTATAGAATGCCAATTTACGAGTTCGGATCCAAACGGCCTCAGATCGCTGAGGAATCATACGTCCATCCTGAAGCGGTCATAATAGGAAACGTGAAAATAGAGGGGGAATGTTTTATCGGTCCCGGGGCAGTGATGAGAGCCGATTTTGGGTCCATTGTAATCCAGGATGGTACCAGTATTCAGGACAATGTGGTGATTCACGCCGATGAACACCTCCCTGGAGTACTTGTCGAGCGGGATGTCATAGTAGGGCACAGTGCAATCCTTCACGACGCTCATATCAAGCCGGAATGCGTGATAGGAATGGGTGCAATTCTTCTCTATGATGTTGTCTGTGAGGAGGGTGTCTTTGTCGCTGCCGGATCTGTGGTTTCAAGTAATACCCACATCACCGCAGGTAAACTCGCCGCAGGGAATCCCGCCCGGATAATAAAGAATGTCAGCCCCGAACAGGTACGCTATGCGAGAGAGGGAGTACAGCTCTACCGGAAACTCGTTCGTGAATATCGGGATACATTGAGGCTGGTTTCTCCCTGATTTCTAACCTCAATGTTCCTGTCAGTAGAGAGCTTCTTTTTCGTATCCTGCAATCATTTCCCCTTCGATACCGCTCCGAAGGGTTTCAAATTCCTTACTTGTTGTTTCCTCAGGTACAAATACGAGGGGACTAAAACGAAGAACGACCCTGCTGAAGGGTTTCGGAACCATAAAACGGTCCCAGCTGTTAAATACGAAGGGATTCTCGTAATACACAAAGGCTTCGGTAATGGCAGCTCCTGTTTTCTGGGCAAGGGCAATAAGGCCGGGTTTAATAACACGGGGCGGACCCGTGGGTCCGTCAGCAATATGTCCCCCCATTTGATTTTCAATGATTCCCCGGACCATCTCAACTGAAGCCTCTTTTCCGCCCCGGCTGCTCGATCCCCGAATCGGCAGCCAGCCGATTCTCCGTACCACATCAGCGATAAAATCTCCGTCCCTGCTGCGGGATATCATGATGCAGATCGGTCGTTTGAATAGTTTCGGCAGATAAAACCCTCCGAAAAATCGCTGGTGCCAGCTTCCGATGATAATACGTCCGCCTTTCCCCAGGTGATCGGCTACTGCAGCATGGTTTTCAAACCGTACCCTGACAGTTTTCGAGTAAAGATTGAGCAGGTGGTAGACGAAAAAGGAGGTAAGTCGGCTGTTTAAAATAGAAAATTTTGTTTCTTTTTTTAGGTTCATGTTCTTGATCTGGTTTCTTGATGTCCTGAGACTTCTATAATTATACGAAACCTGTTGCGGAGTCAAAAAATAATTGGTCTTCAATGACGATTCATCGTAGTATCGCTGATACAGCCGTACGATAGAGGAGAATAGGAGAGGTGAAAAAGAAACCGGAATCATTTCCTCTGTATTACAGGGTATTCCCCTCAGTCCTGGGTGATATCGGGGTCATCTGGGTAAAAAAGGACGGGCCTTCAATCATACATATCATACTCCCGAAAAGAGAGGTGGGTACCTTGACCCTGATCGATGAGAGGTATCCTGAAGCCTCTGAAGACTCTGATAAAAAAATCGATGAAATGTGCGAAAAGATGGTGCGCTATCTTGTCGGTGAACCCGTCAGGTTTTCGCTCACGTTTCTGGATATTGATCGCTGTTACGATTTACAGAAAAAGGTTCTTTTAAAGGCGGCAGAGATACCCCGTGGGAGGGTAATCTCCTACGGGGGACTGGCTGAGAAAATATCAGCACCATGTGCGTCCCGGGCAGTGGGGACTGCACTTGCCAGAAACCCCTTTCCCCTTATTCTTCCCTGTCACCGTGTTGTAAAGGCATCGGGATATCCCGGTCAGTATGGTGGCGGCGCTGACACAAAAAAGAGGCTTCTTGCAATGGAAGGAGTCCTTTTTAATGACGGTGGTAAGATTGAAGACCGGTTTTTCTGGTGAAGGGCGGATATGCCAGACGCAAATCCACTACTCCGTTATGTACTTTCCTTCGATTTCGGATCGGCTGTTTTCCTTACCGGATTTGAAACCGCCATGTTATCGCGGTGTATGATCTCGTCGTAGGGTTTGCTGCCGAGAACCTGTTCGATTCTCGATGTCTGAAGGCCCTTTATTTTGTTGGTATCTGAAGAGTTGTAATTCACCAGTCCCTTTGCGAGTGTTGTGCCGTCCATAGCCACGCAGCTTACAGGATCTCCCACATTGAAATTGCCCTCCGTCTTTATGACCCCCGACGGCAGAAGGCTCTTTCCGTGATGGACAATGGCCCTCATTGCCCCGTCATCGATATAGATCTTCCCCCTTGACCGGAGCGTAAAGGCGATCCAGTACTTTTTGCTCGTAAGGTGCGTCTCCATCGGCAGGAAGAGTGTCCCCACCTTTTTGCCGGAGAGTACATCATGAATAATACCCTTAGATTTGCCGGGGGCAATTATGTAGGGGATCCCGAAGGCGGTAACTTTTTTAGCGGCGATAACCTTGCTCTTCATTCCCCCCATGCCCACGGGGTCTGCCTCGGATGATGCGACCTTTTCGATTTCATCCGTAATTTCGCTTACCAGGGGAATCAATCGCGGTTTATTATCTTTCCTCGGGTTCCTGTCGTAGAGCCCCTCTGTATTGGTAAGATTGACGAGCAGATTTGCCTCCATAATATTTGCCATCATGGCGGCGAGATTGTCGTTGTCACCGAATTTTATCTCGTCAACTGCGACGGTATCGTTTTCATTGATGATTGGAATAACGCCCCAGTCCAGGAGAACCGAAAGCGTGTTTCGGGTGTTGAGGAACCGCTGCCTGTCCGTAAGGTCGCTCGTGGTAAGCAGTATCTGAGAAACAACCATCTCGTGTTTGGCGAAGGCATTGGCGTAGACCCTCATCAACCGTCCCTGTCCTATGGCGGCTGCCGCCTGCTTTTCCGGCATACTCTGGAGCCGGTTTTTGAACCCCATTCTATGCATACCCGAGGCTATGGCGCCGGAAGAGACGATGACGAACTGGTATCCCTTTTGGGAAAAATCAGCGATTTCATCGACAAGATTCTCGATTATATCGAGATCGAGGCCTTCTTTACCCGTCAGGACCCCGCTTCCGATTTTGACCAGAATCCTCCGTACCTTGATCAGAATTTTCTTTCTCTCTTCGGCCATGATTGTCTACAATACCCCGCATGTCTTTAGTTTCTCTAATATTTCTCCCATGAGGGCTTGTATTCCCTCTCCCGTTACGGCTGAAATGGGGAAGATTGTAATCCCCTCTTTTCCAAAGGTGTCCCTTTCGGCCTGGATTCTCTCTTGTGTTACCGGAAGATCCATTTTGTTAATGGCCACGATCTGAGGTTTTTCTATCATAGAGGAACTGAAGCTGACAAGTTCATTGTTGACTGTTTTAAAGTCCTCCCATCCCGAGACATAGTCATCTTTTGATATGTCAATGATATGGAGCAGAAGAGATGTTCTCTCTATGTGGCGCAGAAACTTGATTCCCAGACCTGCTCCGCGATGGGCTCCTTCTATGAGGCCAGGTATATCGGCAACGGCGAAGCTTCCATAGTCGCCGAATTTCACGATGCCGAGATTTGGCTTGAGGGTGGTGAAGGGGTAGTCGGCAATCTTCGGTTTTGCGGCAGATATCCTTGAAATAAATGTAGATTTCCCGACATTGGGAAGCCCTGTAATGCCCACATCGGCGAGGAGTTTCAATTCGAGATTGATCACTCTTTCCTCGCCGGGAATGCCGTCCTGGGCATATCTCGGTGCCCTGTTCGTGGCGGTGGCAAACCGCGCATTTCCTCTTCCGCCGATTCCCCCTCGTGCCAGGATGCTCCTCTGACCGTCTTCGGTCAGGTCTGCCAATATCTCTCCCGTTTCCGCATCGGAAACGATTGTTCCCACAGGGAGAATTATCTCCAGGTCACTCGCGCTTTTGCCGGTTTTGTTGCTTCCGCTGCCGTGGTCGCCCCTTTTCGCGAAGTGATGCTGATTGTATTTCATGTCGAGAAGGGTTCGGTGACTCTTGCTTGCCATAGCGACGATATCGCATCCCTTTCCGCCGTCACCCCCGTCGGGCCCGCCACGAGGTACATACTTTTCCCTCCTAAAACTGACGCATCCCTTTCCGCCGTCACCGGACCTGATATATATTTTTGCTTCATCAACGAATTTCATAGGACAACACGTACCATTAAAGCCTGAATGCCGGATCAGCAAAATTCCGGGTTTGTATTTTAAGATGTGTTACGTTGTTACATCGAACGGGATATACTGAAAAAGGTGTCAGCTTCATTATGTCGGGCCAACACCTTTTTAATCGAACATATTACGTGGAGAGTTTTGAAAAAGCAAAAGAATTCTAAATTCTTCAGGCAACGTATACGCTTACCTTTTTCCTGGACCTGTCTTTTCTTTCAAATGTGACGATGCCGTCAATCTTCGAAAAGAGGGTGTAGTCTCTTCCCATTCCCACATTATTGCCGGGGTGTATCTTGGTGCCGAGCTGTCGAATTATAATGGTGCCGGCAGAGACATGCTGCCCACCATATGCTTTGACGCCCCGTCTCTGCGCCTGGCTATCTCTCCCGTTACGACTGCTTCCCTGGCCTTTCTTATGAGCCATCTTGCTTGTCCTCCGTTATACAACTATTTCTTTTATCTTCAGGCCCGTTAATTCCTGCCGGTGTCCCGTTTTCTTACGATATCCCTTTCGCCTCTTCATCTTAAATACGGAGATTTTTGGGCCCCTGGCCTGATCCATTATCTCGCCGATCACTTTTGCTCCCTTGACAAGAGGAGTTCCGATTGCAATCCCCCCCTCTTTAGCGACCATGAGCACCTCTTCGAAAGTTACCGTGTCACCCTTGTCGCCTTCTATCTTATCGACCTTCAGGAGGTCTCCCTCTGAAACTCTGTATTGTTTGCCGCCACTTTTCATCACTGCATACATTGAATAATCCTCTTGGCTGAAATTGGAATTTGCTATTATAAGAATTTTGCATCGTTTGTCAATACATAAAAGGAGCCTTCCGGCATTATTTTCTGTCAGACTGTCTCTCATTCATTCATGAAGTAATATTAGATTGATAATAATTCCAAAAAAAGATAGAAATTTAGAGAATAGCTGTTGATGTAGAAAGCAATTGTCATTTTCGTGAGTGCCAGGAACATTCATTGTTGAAAAGAAATATAATGCAGTCTTACATCAAAGAAATAGTAGAGAAATTGGTTTCAATTTCAAAATTTCTCACAAGCATTGGAGAGGTAGATGCTGATGAGGAAAGGAAGAGATTGATAACCTTATTCTTTCTGTTGTTCGGTATCCCCGTTCTCTTTGCCTATGCAGCTATTCACCTGATTAATGCCGAATATTCGGAGGGGACCCTCGATTTGGCTGTGGGAGTAACCCTTGGGGGCAGTCTTGTCTATCTGAGGTATCTGAAACAGGGGCTTATCATATACAGGATAAACATTGCTGCTATCGGGTGCTTATTCCTTTATCTTATCTTTATAGGTGGTGCCCACGGTTCAAGAATGCTATGGATGTATACCTTGCCTCTGATTGCACTTTTTCTGCTCGGCAAGAAAGAGGGTCTTCTATGGACCCTTGCCATTTTTTTTCTCTCACTTATCATTCTTTTTGATCCCTATTTCACCGTCGGAACTTTTCAGTATGAATACGACGTTAAGACAAGGTTCCTGGTTTCCTTCATGCTGGTTACTGCGCTGACCTATATTTATGAGTCAGTCCGTCAGTCTTTTCAGGAAGCGATGGAACGAGAGCGTATCGAGCTTCGGGAAGAAAGAGATAGGCTGAGCCATATTACTAATAATATTCATGATATCGTGTGGTCCCTTGATCTTGCGACCATGCAGTTTGTCTATGTAAGCCCCTCAGTTGAACACCTGACAGGTTTCTCCGTTGAGGAGGCTGTGAAGAATCCGATAGAGGAGATACTGACTCCCGAGTCCTATGAAGATTCTATGAAGATCCTGGAAGAAGAACTGGCACAGGAAGATGATGGACTTGTGGATAGAAACAGGATGAGAGAGGCGGTCTGGGAGTTCTATCACAAAAACGGGCGTATACTGGTATTCGAGGTAAAAATGTCTTTTCTGCGTGACGAGAATGATAAGCCGACCGGTGTTATCGGTGTTTCCCGCGATATAACGGACCGCAGAAAAACCGAAAAGGACCTGCTGGAAAGTGAGGAGCGCTACAGCCTGCATTTTTCGCAGACATCGGAGGTTATCTATTCGTTAGATTCCAATTTGAGGGCTCTGGCCATATCACCGAGTGTAGAGTCGTTATTGGGATATACGCCGGATGAACTGATCGGTAGAGACTTTACCACGCTCAATCTCCTGACACCTGAATCCCTGGAAAAAGCGGCCAAAGACACGATGAGGGTCCTGGCTGGCGAAAAGATCGAACATCAAGTTTACGAGTTTATTACCAAAGATGGTACAAGGAAATTCGGAGAGGTTTCCGGTGTTCCGCTCTTCCGTGATGGGAAGGTAGTTGCAGTAGTCTCCGTCGCGAGAGACGTGACAGAGCGTAAGGCGATAGAGGAAAAGCTGAAGAAAAACGAAGAGATGTTTCGTCTCATAGTGGAAAACATGTACGATATGCTCAGATTTACTGATACAGAGGGGAATGTCGTCTACGCAAGCCCTTCTCATAAAACTGTCCTTGGTTTCAGCCCCGAGGAAAGGGTCGGAAGATCCACCTTCGAGGTTGTTCATCCCGACGATATAGAAAAGATTCAGAAGGCCTTTGCGGATGCCTTTGCCACGTCCTCTCCCGGGAGAGCTGAATACCGTATACAACATGCAGACGGACACTATCTATGGGTGGAAACTATTGGCAATTTTCTCTATGACAGTGACGGCAAGATATCGGGAACCGTTATGAGTACCCGTGACATCACCGACCGAAAGCGTGCCGAGGAGGAGGCCAGATCATATTATGGGCACCTTACGCTGATAAACAAGATATTGCGGCACGATCTTACCAACGACCTGACGGTGATACGGAGTGCCCTCAGTCTCTATGAGGATACGAAAAACGATGAGCTTTTAAAGGATGCCTCGGGGCACGTGGAAAAGAGCGTTGAGCTGATACGGAGGATGCGGGAGCTTGAGGCATTTATCTCGCAGCACAGGGAATTGAAAGTTTACAATATGCGTGAGGTTATAGAAAAGGTAAAAGAGCGTTATCATTCTATTGATTTTGAAATTGAGGGTGACTGCCGGATTATGGCCGATGAGTCTCTGCACTCGGTGATAGACAATCTGCTACGCAATGCCGTGATTCACGGTAAGACCGATCGCATTTCGGTGAGTATTTCGGAGGCGGGAAACACCTGTGATGTGCGGATTGCCGATTACGGTGTGGGCATTCCCGATTATATCAAGAGTCAGATTTTTGATGAGGGGTTCACCTTTGGGGATTCGGGTCAGACAGGAATCGGCCTGCATATCGTGAAGAAGGCCATGGATACCTATGGCGGTCAGGTATATGTGGAGGACAACAAACCACAAGGAACGGTTTTTATCCTGCGATTGAGGGCAATCTCCGAAGAGGATATTCGATAGCTCCATAAACCAAAAGGAGAGAATCCTTGACGATTCTATTGATGGTTATTGGATTACTCGTCGCGCTCGCGGGAATAATCGGTTGTATCCTGCCGGCTCTCCCCGGTCCCGCCCTCAGTTTTCTATCCCTTGTCATTCTTTCCTTTGCCAAGGATTGGGAGCCCTTCGGCATGCAGTTTTTCATCGTAATGGGTGGACTTGCCGCCCTCGTGACCTTTCTTGACTATGTGGTTCCCGCAGGAGGTGCCAAGAAATATGGTGCCTCAAAATATGGGGTAACCGGTTCGATTGTGGGAATGCTGATAGGCTTTTTCTTCATACCCCCACTTGGGATATTTGTCGGCGCGTTTGTGGGAGCCCTGTTTGGTGAGATGATCGCAAAACGGGGGACCAAAGATGCCCTCAGGGCGGGATGGGGTGTCTTTGTTGGTATCATGGTGGGCGTTGGATTAAAACTTGCCTACTCCGGTATCGCCCTGTTTTTTTATATAAAAGAGATGTTCTGATATTTTTCAGGTATTTTCAGTACTGCTATTTTATCTTACAAAATTTAACATTCCCTTGATTTTTTGTCTCAATAATTTATATCTTTACCCCATGGTTTCGTCCGGTATTTGTTAAAAGGAGGGCGCTAATGTGTACATTCTCAGAGCTTTTGATGAAACGGCGTTCGGTAAGGGAATTCGAGAAGCGGGAAGTTCCCCTGTCGATAACGGAGGAGATTATCAAAGAGAGCTGTTGTGCCCCAAGCGCGCGGAATGAACAACCCTGGCACTTCATCATCATAAATAATGAGACGATGATCAAGAGACTCTCCGATGAGAGCAAAGGGGTTATTCTTGAAGAGATCAAAAAAAGTCCCGGCTCTCCCCTGAAAAAGTATGAAGAGATGCTTCGAATTGAGGGTTTCAATGTCTTCTGGGGTGCCCCCACTGTTGTCTATATCGTAGGCCCCGAGAGCAAGGGATCACTCCAGGTCGATTGTGCCCTCGCCGCCTCTTATTTTATGTTGTCAGCCGCCTCCCGGGGCCTGGGGACATGCTGGGTTGCTCTCGGCTCCTGTATAGAAGATCCTGAGATTCGAAAGGAGATAGGGTTGCCCGACGATTACAAAATTGTTGCCCCTATTATCCTGGGCTATCCCCGGGTGATACCGGAGCCTCCCCCGAGGGAGAATCCCAAGATACTCAAGGTGGTTTCATAAAAAGAGGAAAACGGTTGTAGAAGTTTACAGTATGAAAGCTTCAGAAGAGAAGTGATGTAAAGATTGACAGGCCCAATACTTAACGTGGGAACGGGATTTTCCTATACTTCTCCATACGAAATCAATGCTTTGGAAGTTACAATGAGATTTCTGATTTTGTTCAAACTGTTGTCTATGACACGATAAGGGACCCTTTTCATGACGAGAAGATTTATTATAGTACTGATGTTTTTATCATTGTTTGCCGTTCCCTCTCATTCTGTCGGGGCGGATTATTTCCTCGCAGATGTTCGTGATCATCTCAGACAGGGCCTGGAAAATGATCTGGTAGCTCCCGCTCACTTTTACGACATTGATCTTGTCTCACAATTCTATGAAGCCCGAAATTACCGACCCGCCTGGATAGGAACAAACGGCATCCTGAACCAGGCCGACGATCTCATGCGAGCGATCTATGAGGCAGAAAGGGAAGGGCTTTCACGAAACGATTATCATTATGCAAGAATGAAGGAACTTTCGGAGCTCATCAGGGACAGCGAAAATGTCATCAATGAACCTGATCTCTATGTAAAGCTTGACCTCCTGATGACTGATGCCTTTTTCATCTATGCATTTCACCTGATTTCCGGTCACGTGAATCCGGAGACAATCCAGGCGACCTGGAGTTCAAACGGAAAAAGGGCCGACCTTGTCGCGATTCTTCAGGAGGCGCTTGATTCGGGTTCGGTCAGATATACACTGAAAAAGCTTGCCCCCTTTCGTAGAGGATACTCCCTGCTCAGATACGAACTGATGCATTATCGTTATATTGTAGCACGCGGCGGATGGAAACCCATATCCGAAGGACCTGTGATGCGCAAGGGGGATAGGGGTAAACGGGTCGAACTGCTTCGAAAACACCTTCTATTAACGGAAGATCTTCAGTTCGAAAGGGAGAAGAAGCCTGATATCTTTGATGAAGACCTTGAATCGGCAGTAATGAGATACCAGCGGCGGCATGGGCTGAATCCTGATGGGGTTGTTGGTTCTGAGACACTGGTATGGCTTAACGTGCCGGCCGATGAGTTTGTGAAGAAAATCAGATTGAATATGGAACGCTGGCGATGGCTTGCACGCGACAGAGGCGATATCTATATCGTTGTCAATATCGCTGATTTTACATTGGATGTAATCAATAATGATGAACCCGAACTGAGTATGCGTGTTATTGTTGGTTCAAATTATCGAAAGACTCCCGTTTTCAGCAGCGGCATGAAACGGATTATCGTTAATCCCTACTGGTATGTCCCGCCGATTATCGCAGTTAAGGATGTGCTCCCCGAGGTCAAGAAAAACCCCGACTATCTGACAGAAAGAAAGATACGGATTTACAGAAACTGGAATAGCGGAAGTCACGAAATAGATCCGGCTACCATAGACTGGTCGAAGGTTGATACGGAACATTTCGTCTATAAGCTCAGACAGGATCCCGGTCCTCTCAATCCTCTTGGCAAGATTAAATTTTTATTTCCTAATAAATTCTCCGTTTATCTCCATGACACGCCGGCGCGAAATCTGTTCAAAATGACCAAGCGCGGTTTCAGCTCCGGCTGCATTCGCGTGGAAAAACCGGTCGAACTGGCTGAGTATCTTTTAAAAGACAACGAAGAGGAAAAATGGGAGGAGGTAAAAGAAGCGATCAAATCCGGTGACCCGAAGGTTTACTATCTGCCAAAACCTGTTCCCATCTATCTGATTTACTGGACGGCCTGGGTGGATAATGACATGCAGCTCAACTTCCGCGATGATATCTATAACAGGGATGGTCTCCTCAGCGAGGCACTCAATGAAAAATCGCCTGTTACAAGATTAGTGATGGAGCCCTGATCCTCCTTGCCGTTCTTCATGATCGACAGTAGGTTTTTAAATCCTGATAGCGGAAATCTTCGTTTCCGCTCCTGCGCCCCCTCAATTTTTTCCTTGACTATATATGGTGTTTCATTTATAAAACCACACAATATATAGTACATTCAAATGGATAGTGTTATCTCGATGTATATATGGCTTATTGCTCTATACATTGTAGCACGGTGTAGGTGTGTGACGTTTCAGATTAATTAGGCGTTAAGCAGGCATCCAGTTGATTATTCTTATTTCGAGGGTTGATATCGGTTTTGCAAAGTAGGACGTCGAAGATCTGGACTCCCGATATATTTGCGGCAATGCAGAGGCCGTGGAGCCGCCGTACTTTTCTCAAATGGTCGATTATGATGGCGGTAGCTCTTCAAGTACCCGTCGAGACCTTGGCCACAATTCCCGAATGCCGGGCGAACGAACGGAAGCTTTCCCTTTACAATATTCATACGGGGGAATACTTTTATGATATTTACTGGGCCGATGGCGTCTATCTGGGAGAATCGTTAGAAACCATCAACAGGTTTATGCGGGACCATCGAACGGATGAGATAAAGGAAATCGATATCCGCCTTCTCGATCTCGTTCATACCATTCAAACATCTATCGGGGGGCAGGAACCATTTCAGGTTATTTCGGGCTATCGGTCGCACAAGACGAATGATCTTCTCATCAAACAGGGGCATCAGGTAGCGCGAAACAGTTTTCATATCAAGGGTAAGGCCATCGATATTTACCAGCCTTGTGTCTCCCTCAGGAAATTGCGGGGACTGGCGATGAAATCAAAGGTGGGTGGCGTGGGCTATTATCCGCAGCATCATTTCATCCACGTCGACACCGGTCCCGTTCGTTACTGGTAGCAATCCGGGTTTTTCAAGAATTCATTACCCTGTCGATTAAGTCTCGTGATTTGTCCGCCGCAGCCCTTACTGATGCAGCGTTTCCACCTTGTAGATGCTGGTTTCCGAACGTGATGTGACTTTGTTGTCGTAAAGTGGTTGTCCTTTGGATCGGGATACCTTGAGGGCTTTATTGTATGCCTTGACGGCCCGTGTCAGGTATCCCCTCATCGGATGAATCTCGGCGAGGGCCTGATAGGCGGCTCCCAGATAATTGTGAATCATTGAGTATTCATCGGGATTTTCCTCAATTGTATAGGCTCCCAATGTCCCCCTATACATATCGATAGCCTTGACAAGATTTTTCTCCCTATCGCGGAAATTTGACATGGCATAATAGGCGGTTGCCAGGTTGCTCATTAACATTGCGTGATCGATGCTGCGAGCCACCACTTTAGGAGGTTCATCCTCATCATTATTGGTTGTATCTCCATCTCCCGGATTGTTCTCCCCTGTTTCATCTTCTGCGGGGGCCAGCATGGCGTATACGTCGAGGGCCTCATTATAGGCATCAATTGCTTTTGTGAGGTTCTTCTCATAATCACTGAATTTGGCGAGGGCATAGAAGGAAGCACCGAGACTGTTTTTTATCGCTGCATATTCTTCGGGATGGTTATCAGCGGTGTATACCTTTACTGCCTCGCTATAGGCCTTGGAAGCCCCGGCGAGATTTTTCTCAGCATCCTCAATTTTGGAAAGAGACTGGTATGCAGCCCCCAGATTATGCTCGGTCATTGCGTAATTGTCGGGATGGCTTTCAATAGTATATACTTTTAATGCCTCCGTATACGCTCCGATTGCCCGTAAGATATTCTCCCTGTCATTTCTGAAATTGGCGAGGCCGAAACTGGCAGTCCCGAAGTTGTTGTTTATCGCTGCATACTCTTCGGGATTGCTTTCAATGGTATAAACCTTTAGTGCTTCGCTGTAAGCCTGTAAAGTTTTGGAAAGATACCGCTCCCTGTCCTGAATCTCTGAAAGGGCCTGGTATGCGACACCCAGGTTAGCCTGTGTAATGGCGTAATTGACAGGGTATTCTTTCTGTGTGAATATTTTCAGTGCCTCATTATAGGCCCGTATTGCGATGGTAAGGTTCTCCTTTTTGTCTTTGCTTCCCGCCATTTTTTGATAGCAGATACCCTGGTTATTTTTAATGTGACCATATACGGTTGGCTCCCCGTCTCTGGAGATTAGTGGCAACAGATCATTGTATAGTTCCAACGCCTCTTCAGTCATATTTTTTTCAAGCAGTTTATCTGCGCTTTTTATTGAAGTAAGAAATACCGTTTTAGAAATTGTTTTCTCCGGATAGACGTAGAAATAGAAATATAAAAATGTCGCTGCGAGAGATACCATCAGTAAGATTATAATTCCCAAAAGCCAGAGATTAATCCTGTAAAATCTCACTTCTTGACTCCTTTTCCGCTATCTGATTCGTAACTGCTAAGACTGTTTCTTCGCAAATCTGTCATCGACACATAATCTTATAGCATTCTTGCCTTTGTGAGTCCAGTGATTCTACTTTTTTCTGGCTGGAAAGATGAGAGCCCTGGGTTTGGTTAGTAGCGCTAACAACTCCCCTCGTAATCGTTGTTTTTGTCTGTTCTCGAAACGATTTTCTGAGACGAGTAAATCGTGAACAGCGAGCGTATTCCCCACTGCTTACGGCGGGTTAGCGAGCGAATAAAAAATACATTATTCCGTAACAGTGAAGATTCCCCGCTACTTGTCGGAGCAAAAGCGGAGATCCTGCATATACGGGATTGCGGGGAGCTTCAATTAATAACTTCATGTACTAATCAGATTTGAAATTGAATAAAGGGTGCCAGCTTTCTTGTTGTAATCATTGATTTTTGACTGTAATATTACATGTCCTGCTTTGCTCATCTAAGCAAGCTTTCAATCAGAAATAAAAAATGGCAGAATTCTAACTTAATATAGTAAAATTCAGTGGCAGGAGATGTTCATGAAAGCCGATTCCCATGTAGGTAATGTGAAGACGTCCGCGGTCGTGCTGCCTGGAATTATCAACACAGCGGTGAAGCTGGGTGTTGATATTCAAGACATACTGCGGAGACTTGGGATATCGATTAATCTGGAACATATCACCCAGTCAACCATTGGCTTGAATCAAGTCCATGCCATTGTTATGGAGGTCGAAAAGGCAACCGGACACCCAGCAATCGGACTCTTAAACGGCGAAAATTTCGATTTCGAATATATGCCCCATCTTAAGACCTTTTTGATGTCCTCCTCAACCATTCGGGAGGCCTTTGAAAATACCCGATCTCTTCAAGAACTTATCTCACCGCTCCTGATTCTAAAACTGGTAGAAACCGGGGATGAAGTTATCATCAAGTTACAGCCGGATAGAACGCTTTCCGAGGAGGACGAGCGGCATTATACTGAAATGGTTTTTTCAAGCATAAAAACCCTCGTGAACCGTCTGATGAAAAAGATAGTCCCACCCAAGGTTGTTTATTTCCGACATGGCCGTTCCGAGATCACCCCCCTGTATGCAGACTTCTTCGGCGGCGCAATCGTTCTGAATGCCCTGGAAAACTGCATAAGCTATGAATCGATCATCATGGACATCCCTTTGCCCGGCGGACTTCCGGAGATCAGACGACAAGCTGGAAATATTCTGAATCAACAGATCGCTGATTCTCCATTGCATGACGGACTTGCAGAAGAGATCAGAATGCTCCTGGTTAAGAGAAACGACTTATTGAATGCGCCATTAGAACAATTGGCCGAGTCTCTGAACATGAGTGCCAGGACCCTGCAACGCCGTCTGGCCGAAAACGGTTATGGATGGTCTGAATTGAGGGATCAGATCAGATTTCAGCTGGCCGTTCAGTCGTTGAGATCCAAGCGGTTCAACATCGAGGAAATCAGCGATAAACTGGGCTTTTCAGACAGGCACAGTTTTACTCGGGCCTTCAAACGCTGGTCCGGTCATCCACCCAGCGCATACCGCAGAAAACAATCTCTGTAATTCTCCGATCCGGAAGCCGTTTGAACTGTTTTCAAAGTGACTACACGTGGCGCAAATAGTTCCCTTTTTGGCATCCACTGCTATAGCTGTTTCTGTCTTCTTTGATATGATAACAATCGCAAGTTTTTAGAAAGGAGGGACCACTATGGCACTTGGAAAATACGCCGTAGATTATGAAGAAAGAGTTAACTATGACCGCTTGAGGAAAGAACGCCTCCAGAAAGCTAAGGCAGAGTTAAATGCGTCTGAAGCGGGCGCTCTCATAACCTGGGATGAGGCCAATATCCGGTACCTGACATCTTACTATGTCACCACCCCCATGCGTCCGGCGGAGATCCAATGCGTTTTCCTGCCGCGCAATGGTGAGCCGATCCTGTTCGGTGGCGGGACCCCTTCAGAGGCAGAACGACGCATGCCATGGATGAAAGGGCGGGTTAGGCCTTCATTCCCCCCGGTAAAAATAGTGGCAGACAACGAGGACCATATCACTGCCCTGATTGTCGTTGATGCTATTGGAAAGCTACTGGCAGAGTATGACCTTGAAAAAGAGCCTTTGGCCATTGAAGGGACTGTTTGTAGTATGCTGTTCAGTCGGGCATTCGAAAAAGTAGGCATCAAGACAGTACACGGCAAACCGATTATGGATAAAGCCCGTATGATTAAAACCCA
>JAFGBH010000073.1 GCA_016933215.1 Deltaproteobacteria bacterium
AGGGCGGGGCTTCCCGGCAAGGAATAGCTTATTTATAGTGCGCCCCTTGACCCCGCCTACAAGGCGGGGCTTGCGGGGTCGCCCCCGATCAGATATTTGAAAGATCCTGGCAATTCGGCACATCTCTCTTAGACTCGGCCATGGTTGTTATCGTCCGCAGACATGCACAAACCGGATATAAAGGCATCGACGCCTCTGAGCGCTGAAGGGTTGAGAGACGACGGGTGGAAAGGAGGGATGTATAAAACCACCCGCCGTCTTACAACTTAAGCTGTCGTTCGAAAATCAGTTACGTACATATTGAGGGGTAAAGGCGCTTTGTCGTAAACAATCCTAATTCCTTAACAGCAGATAACCTTCATATCTCCTTTAATAATTTCGTTTGCCACGTTCTACCATGTAACGTCGACAGAACTGTAATTACCTTCTGCTCTCCATCGACTTATCTCACTGCTAATTCAATAGCCGTGCCAAAAAAGGAGCCCGGCCGGGCACCTTTAATATTATCAATTATTTTAATATGTTAGAAAATACATTCGGGAATACAGGAAAATGTGGGGGTACGAGTGTTCATTAAGGAATAATAGTAGGATGCCACACTCATCAAGACAAACTTGAAGGATAGAAAGATATTTCAAAAGGTTAGAACGATAGCGCCACAATGGCATTGCGTGTCATTGTGGCGTAATCATTACTGGATATTACGGAGCCGCTATGATGATCACACCGGCAAAGCTTGTCCTTGTCTCCGATCAGGAAGCAGGAATCTATTGGTGTGGACGTTGGCTTTCGAGCGAATTTTGTAGCCCCCGAATACCCTGTGGAACAAACATTTTCTCGTCGTATAAACAAGAAATACGGGGGCCAGTTGTGGGATTGCTCCCCGACCCCTGTGAGGTGGCAACCTCTGTCCTACTTTATTCCATACTCCCTGCCATACGTTTCAGCTACATAGTCGATATCCTTGTCTCCTCTGCCTGACAGATTTACCAGTATGGTTTTGTCGTTGTCGAGAGTTCTCGCCAGTTTTGTCGCGTATGCCACAGCGTGGGCACTTTCCAGCGCGGGGATTATCCCCTCAACCCTCGAAAGTTCAAAAAACGCGTCCAGCGCTTCCCTGTCACTCGCCGTTACATAGGTAACCCTCTTTATATCCTTGAGGAGGCTGTGCTGGGGGCCGACGCTCGGATAGTCAAGCCCGCTCGCGACGGAATATACCGGGAGGGGCTCTCCATCTTTGTCCTGAAGCATGTAGGAATTGAACCCATGGAGTATTCCGGGTGTGCCGAGTGTCAGGGTTGCCGCATGTTCACCATCTTTAAGGCTGAGCCCCGAAGGTTCAACTCCATATATGGCGACATCTTCATCACCCAGGAAGGCAGTAAAAAGCCCTATCGCGTTGGAACCACCACCAACACATGCCACCAGATTATCGGGTAGTCCGCCGGTAATTTCTTTAAACTGGCCCCGTGCCTCTGTGCCGACAATCGACTGGAAATCCCTGACCATCATTGGAAAAGGATGGGGGCCCACAACGGAACCGATGGCGTAGAGCTGGGTAACAGGATCTTCGAGATAGGCTTCAAATGCTGCGTCAACCGCGTCTTTGAGTGTCTTTGTGCCGCGTGACACGGGGATAACATCCGCGCCCACAATCTTCATCCGGATGACATTCGGGTGCTGTTTGACTATATCAACCTCGCCCATGTAGATATCGCATTCAAGCCCTACAAAGGCAGCGGCCGTTGCAAGTGCCACTCCATGTTGGCCTGCCCCCGTCTCCGCGATAATCTTCTTTTTGCCCATTTTCTTCGCGAGCAGAGCTTCTCCAAGACAGTGATTTATCTTGTGCGCGCCGGTATGGTTCAGGTCTTCTCTCTTGAAATATATGCGTGCGCCGCCATGTTTTTTCGAAAGAGATTTCGCATAAAAAATGGGGCTTGGTCTCCCCACATAGTCTTTATACAACGATGCCAGTTCCTCTTTAAAGCATTCATCATCTTTGATTTTGTTGTATGCTTCCGCGATTTCATCAAGCACTTGTTGTATCTGCGGCGGCACAAAACTACCGCCATATTCTCCGAAGTATCCCGTCTTGTCGGGCATTTCCACTGATCCTAAATTCATGCTCATCCTATTTTGTTCCTCCACTGTATCTGTCAAGTATTTTTTTTGTGATCGAATTATTTTTCTTCAATATCTTCGAACCCCTGGTGATCTTACAGAGACTTATTCCATACTTTGCCGCTATACTCCTCTGGGTATGGCCTTCATTAAGCTCCTGCAAAAGCTTCCAGCGAAGGCCGAAATCCTCGATTTCTTTCGGAGTGAGAATCTCTTCAATAAATGACTTCATTTCCTCAAAATCAGATATCTCTGTAAATATCTCTATCAGCTCATCTCGAGAAACCATTCTACCTCCCCGTTTCTACGGGCAGAAACATATATAAACAGATCACGAATAGCAAGCTATTTTTCAGAAATAAAAGGGGATAGACTGAATGACCGGATTTCGTTGTAGAAATCCAGCAATTGGCGAGTTTTTAAACGTGAAGCTCCCCGCCCACAGGGCGGGGCTTGCGGGTGCGCCCCCGCTCTGAATCCCGGTGTGGAAAAAGAAAGGGAGGCAATCGTTTCAGATGCCGTGGCACTTGATCGCGTAATTCTTATTACGTCATAAAGTTAAAGAGTTTGCGCCTGAGGACCTCGATTTCAATCTTGTCATCGGTGAGGGTATATATCTTCGCTTCCTTCTCATCCTTGCTGTAGGTTACGTGCACGATATCTGAGTCGGAAAGGAATCTGAGGGCGTTGTTATAGTTCGACTGGGAGACGGCCTCCGCCTTCGATATCTCGCCCTTTTTGTACATCTTTACCCCAAGTTTCTGTATCCTCTTTAACAGATCCTTTTCCTGCCTCTTTTTACTCTTGAGATACGTACAGCCCCGTATCGCCACCCAGTAGGATTCTATATAATTATGAATGAGGCCGGCAAAATTCATCAGCGTCTTTCTTCCCCTCCCCTTCACCTCTATCCAGGCCCTTTCTCCATCTTCATGACCGGCAATCATACCCCGCTCCTTGATATAGGAAAGGACGGCATTGACCTCTTCGGCATCATTAACAGCATCATCAAAGATAAACTCATGACGGAACAGTCTTTTGAAAAACCCGTAATCCTCGATAATTTTGTAGATCGATATCTCGTCATTAATACTCGAAAGAATTGACGTGGCAATAAAGGAAATGGGGAGAAAAAAATGGAGTATGTTGTTTTTATAGTACTCCAGGGTGAGCCTCTTATCTTCGTCGACTGAATAGATGATCTCTTCAAATTCTTCCTCTTCATCATCATCGGGACCCATCACCGATATCAGGTTCGAAGCCTCAAGCATATTCAGCGCATCCGTCAGGGCCTTTTCCCTGTTTGCAAGGGTGGATGAAAACCTCACCTTCCTGAAGTCGAGATAATCGTAAAATTCGTTCATGAGGTTCATTAAATCGTAATTCGATATTCCCCTCTTAAAGTGGCAGAGCAGACTGCACGCCGCCAGTGCGAAAGGTGTCACGACGGATTTGTCATTGATTTCGTTTGCGATCTCATAGCCCATTTTACGGTAGAGACTCTGTCGTTCCGTAAGGGTCATCTCGTCAAAAGGAACCTCCAGTGATGCGAGGTAGGCCTTGAGCAATATCGGTTCTCCGATATTGACATAAACGCTGCCGTAGCGCCGCTTCAACACTGACCTGCTCTTGATCAGGGCAGAAGGTTTTTCCTTTTGCTTCTCTCCCCCTTCCAGTTCCTTGAGATAGGATTTTTCCTCTATGACCCTGTCGTATCCGATATAGACAGGAATTATGGCGAGATCATCTACTGTCCCTTCCCGGAAAGCCTGAATAATCATCGAGAGCATACCGTACTTTGGCATAACCATCTTTCCCGTGCGGCTCCTCCCCCCCTCGATGAAAAATTCTATGGGCAGGCCCTCTTCGAGCAAGACCTTGATGTATTTTTCGAATACCTTTCTATACAGGGTATCGCTCTTGAAACTCCGGCGGATAAAGAAAGCACCCGATTTCCTGAAAATATGGCCCAGGGGCCAGAAAAGGAGATTCGTACCGGCCGCTATGAATGGAAGCTGAATATTGTGGTGGTAAAAGAGATGGGAAAGAAGAAGATAGTCTACATGACTTCGATGACAGGGCACCACCACGAAAGGCATCTTTTTCGACACCCGCCGTATCTCCGCAAGCCCTTCCCTGTCGATCACAATACCATCGTAAATATTGTTCCAGAGCCAGGAGAGCAACTTGTCAAAAGCTCCGATATAGGTCTCGGCGTAATTGGCGGCGATTTCATAGAGGCTCTTCTGGGCGGAATTCACAATACTCACGTAGTCATTCTTCCCCGTAGCCGCCATCTTCTCCATAAACTCAACCAGTTCTTCATCTCTCAGGACCTTACCGATGATTTCTTCCCTTGACTTCAGGATGGGTCCAACTATCGACCGTTTCTCACCGTTAATCCTGTCAATTACTTCTCTTCTCAAAAAATAGGTCGCCGTCTGGAGCGAGTTGCGGCTGTTCCTCTCGAGAAATTCGGCCAGGTTGACAGGTTCGGAGGACACAACAAAGGCCTTTTTGGAATATCTTAGAAAGGTAATCAAGCGCCTCAGCGGCCCCGGATTTTCTGAAGGGCCGAAAAAGAGCTCCATCGTTGTCGTCTCTTTCTTTTCTTTTTTTCTCCCATACGCGACCATTTCGGGCACCAGGAAGATGGGAACGTCAAGTTCCCTCTGGGCATTGATAAGATGGACCAGCGGGTCTTTTACCTGTCGGCTGCCGACAAATTCCGAACCGCGGAGGTAAATAACAGAACTTCTTCCACCCTTGGTTATTCTCTTCAGATATTCCTCTTTGTTTGGGTTATGAAATATACGTGAGATAATGGTTCTTAGCGCCACGGAGAAGGGTTGCCAGAAAAGCATGTTGATTCCCTGACAGTACACCGGCCTTTCAATCCTGTTTCTGTAAAGGAGATTTCTAAGGATCAGGCAATTCAACTGGCTTTTATTTTTCAGGGCATAGACAACAATCCCCTTCTGAGAAAGTTCCCGCAATTGTCCCAGACTTTCTTCATCGATCACCACCCTGGACAGGAACCTGTCAAGAATCCAGAACAGCGGAAACCGTTTTTCCCTATACAGGGAGCCGCTGTAAAACGCCCCAACCTTCTCACTCAAAGACTGTAATAATGATCTGATCGACATGATTGTCTCTCCCCGCAGCACGTTGCGGTGAATCTCCGATTATTTAGTACGTTAGAATTTATTTTCTGTGTTTTCTGGCAGAAAATAAATTCCTTAACGCTCTTATCTCGATTGTCGGGATTAAGGAAACTGTTTATTTTATATTCGCTCGCTAACCCCGCCGCAGAGAGCGGGGAATGCGCTCGCTGTTCAGTTCAAGAACTTCACTTTATTGGATTCTAATTATTTACTCATAGCTTATGGGACATTCATCGGGAAATCTTTTCGACATATAATTTCTCAAATATTCTTCAATCTCGCGAGTTCCCGAAAAACTCATCAGCCGTTCCAGTAATTCCTTCGATTCCTTCTGTGTTGATTCTCGTATGATTTTCTTAACACGGGGGATTGCGAGAGGTGTCATACTTAAACCGTCCAGTTCGAAACCCAGAAGAATCAGGGTGCAGACGGGATCACCGGCCATTTCCCCGCACATGGCAACTTTTATTCCCTCCCTGTGACCCGCATCGACAACCTGCCGTATCAGTCTCAATATCGCCGGGTGGCAGGGCTTATAGAGGTAATCCACCCTCTCGTTTACCCTGTCGATAGCAAGCGAATATTGTATCAGGTCATTCGTACCGATACTGAAAAAATCCACTTCCTTTGCGAGATCTTCAGCAATAACGACGGCAGAAGGAACCTCTATCATGATCCCCAGCTTTATCTCACTGCTGAAGGGAATCCCCTCTTTTTTAAGTTCCTCCTTCGATTCAGCTATGATCTTTTTGACGGCCCTGATTTCCTCCAATCCGGAGATCATGGGAATCAGTATTCCCGTATTACCATAGGCACTGGCACGTAAAATAGCCCGTATCTGAACCTTGAAGAGTCCAACCTCTCTCAGGCAGTACCTGACCGCCCTCAGACCCATGGCAGGATTCATTTCATCGGCCAGACGGGGATCGGAGATAAATTTGTCGCCGCCCAGGTCAAAGGTCCTGATTGTGGACCACTTGATTCCCTTTCCTTCTACGATACTCTTATAATGGTAAAAATGCTCATCTTCCGTGGGAAGGCTCTCTTTATTTATGTAGATAAATTCTGTCCTGTACAGTCCCACCCCATTGGCACCATGGGCCACCGCCGAGGGGATCTCCTCAATGAATTCTATATTTGCTCCTATTCCGATGCTATAGCCATCCTTTGTCTTGGCAGGAAGACTGGCACCTTTAAGTAGCCCTTCCTCCATAACCATATAATATTTCTTTTTCTCCTCGTACCGTTTGAGTATCTCAGGATCGGGATTTATGATGACCATTCCGGACGTACCATCGATAATGACCGTGTCGCCCGTCGCCACTTCGGCGGTTACATTCTCCAGACCCACCGAGGCAGGAATTTCCATCGATCGTGCCACAATGGCCGTATGTGACGTCTTGCTTCCCACATCCGTCGCGAAACCGAGGACCTTGTCTGCGGTCATTTGCACCGTATCAGCTGGCGAAAGATCCCTGGCAATGATGATAACTTCTTCCTTGATATCGGAGATACTCTCAAGCTTGTCGCCCGACAGATTTCTGAAGATTCTCTGTGCCACATCCTCGACATCTTTGATCCGTTCCTTTATGTAGCCATCTTTAATCTTTTCAAATACCTGCCGGTACTCAGAGATTACCTTGCCAAGTGCCCACTCCGCATTGATTCGGCCCTCTTTTATGTTGTCCATGGTCTTCTGGATAAACCTGCCGTCTTTGAGAATCATGACATGAACATCGATAAAGAGCGGTCCTATACCTTCAGAATCTTCAAGGTTTTCTCTTATGGCGAGGAGTTCCTCTTCGGAATCCTTGAGCGCTTTTCTGAACCTCTCAATCTCCTCAGAAACGATCTTGTCATTACCCAGCTTGTAGCGGTGCGTTTCGACATCCTTAAAATCCAGGACATAGGCCCTCCCACTCACTATACCGGGCGAAACACCGATACCCTTTAAAACGACGGTGCTTCTTATTGCGTCCGTTTCCACTTACTCTTCTCCAAACTTTTTCTCTACGAGTTCTTCAAGTTCATTCACGGCATCGAGGGCATCTTCTCCCTCAGCTTTCACTATAATACTACTTCCCTTGGGACACGCAAGAGTCAATATGCCAAGAATGCTTTTGCCTTCAACTTCCCTGCCATCCCTTTCCAGGATTATATCAGCTTTATACTTGCTTGCAACAGTAACCATCATTGCCGCTGCCCTCGCATGAAGCCCCAGCTCATTTTTTAAAATAAATGTCCGTATCTCTCGCATATTATATCGCTATAACAATAAAAATAAAAAATGTTCCATAGAGCAGCACAAGGGGAGATACCCCTTTTTTGATTATGAAACAGCACAAAAGTATGGAAATGAGTGCCAGCGGAACGGCAATGATCCAGGAAATCCCCAGGATCGAAAAAGATGGAATTGCAAGTACAATGGCTGCCAGAAGTGCAAGCAATACAAGCGAAACCCACTTTATCATTCTTGTCTTTTGGGGCATGTCGATACCCCGTAAAAACTCAATGGCCCCTTTTCCGTCCCTATATCCCTCAATGAAACCCTTACACCTGACCCAGACATGCACACAATTGTAAAGAAACATGAAGAAAAGAGGAGCAAGAAGAGACCCTTCGAGCGCAGTGATAATTCCTGCAATGACAAATGACGGTCTGAGCGCCCCCCAGAAAAAAGGAACTCCCAGGGCCGCATAGGGTGCCATGAGAGTATTCTTCAGCCTGACTGCTTCCGGGCAGTCATCGACTTCGCATGATTCTTCTTCGAGCCTTGTCACGGAACCGATAATCGGACCCGTAAGATAGGGATGAGAATTGAACAAAGAAATATGACGTGTCAGTATGCCTGCCGCCCCCTGCCTATTGACCCCCATCTTTCTGATCAATGGAATCAGAGAAAAGGCAAAGCCTACATTCTGCATTCTCGAGAAATTCCACGACGACTGTATGGAAAGAGACCGCAAAAAAATCTTTAACAGATCTTTGGTCCCTATCTTTCTCAATTTTTTACTCCTGCCGTCGTTTTTCCACCCTTCTTCAGACTCTTTGCGGCTTCGCACAATATACGTACCTTACTGAAATCCCAGTTCAAATAACACGATTACCGGACCAAGTCAATTAATATAAAAAGTTACGGGAGATACACTTTTTTATTGACAGGGTTCATTTTATTTGTTACGTAGCGCGCGCTTGTAATAGAAATATCGATAGACAGGATTCCAATATCGGCTCATCGATACCAAGGTAAGCCGAATTTTTTTGCTTAAAAAAACTTATGAAAGGGGGAAGCCATGGTTTGTCAAACCGTAAAGAATGGAGTTGAGTGCGTTTTCATGACCAAAAAAGGGTGCAGTTTCAATGGTGGCACCTGCCACACAATCATCGATAAATGCGAAGGATGCGGCAGAATTATTGAGTGTCCTACGGGAAATTATTGCATGATTTATCCTGATCCTTCCGCAAAATGGGCCATCGGAAGTTGCCCATCTGCTACGCACATCAAAAACGAGATAAAAGAAAATTCTCAGAAAATCAATCCACTGAAAGCATCAAAAAGAAAAGCAGGCCATTAACAGTACTTATCGGCTTTTATTGTTCTTTTTGCTCTTAATAAAAGAGCCGGTTGGGAAAAATGATTGTGTTTTCCGACCGGCTCTTTTTATTATCTTCTATAAATTTTCTATTTTAAAATCTTTTTAATTTCTCGAAGCTCCCTTTTTATCTCAATCAGTATCCCGGGGTCTCCGCTTTTACGATCGACTGTGTCCGCCTTCCTGCCAGCCAATCTTTTTTTTGCGCCTGCGATAGTAAACTTATCTTCATATAAAAGCGCCCTCACCTTCAAGAGCTCTTCAACATCCTGTTTTCTGTAGAGGCGTTGATCCGATTTCGTTCGAACGGGTTTTACCGTTGTGAACTCGGATTCCCAGTATCGGACGACATAGGGCTCTACACCAAGTATCTTCGCAACCTCTCCAATGCGGAAATAGTTTTTATCGGGAATCGCTGTGCTCATTGAACCTTGCCCCAAAAGAGCCGAAGGTTACTCTCTGTTCATCGCTCTTCTCAATACCTGGCTTGATTTGAACGTTAAAACCCTCCGTTTGGAAATCTCTATTTCCTCGCCCGTCTGCGGATTCCGTCCCTTCCTCGCCTTTTTTTCCTTTACGACAAGATTACCGAACCCGGAAATCTTTAGATCTTCACCGCTGGCAAGCGTTTCCTTCATGATATCAAATACCGATTCCACAATTGTCGCAGAATCCTTTTTGGAATATCCCAATTTGTCGTGAACGACCTGAATGATATCGACTTTTGTCATAGTACCCTCCTTGATTGAAGCTCCCCCGCTGCGTATGGCGGGGATATGCGCTCGCCTTTCAGTTCAAAGATAGCTCTCTAAGATTCAGCACCCCGTATCTTAGCGTCAGTAAGTGATACGATCTTTTCCACGATCCTTGTATGGGCCTCATTCACCTCTCTATCGGTCAGTGTTTTCAAGGAAGAGCGATAGGTGAATCGTATGGCAAGACTCTTCATTCCCGCTGATATTCCCTTTCCTTTATATACATCAAAGACGCTCACATTCTCAAGCAATTCCTCTGCCCTATCGAGGGCCATGGAAATCATGGCACCGCTTGTTACCTTCTCGTCAACGAGAAAAGCGACATCCCTCGACGTCGAGGGGAATCGGGGGATTTCCCGGTATTGCATCTCCTCGGAGAACAATTCAACAAGACAAGAGAAGTCCAGTTCAAAGACAACGGCCCTGTCCTTGATATCCATGTTCTTCCGAACCTGAGGGTGAATCTCACCTAAGAAGCCGAGGATCGTATCACCTGCTCTAACCGTACACGATCTCGCCGGATGGAGAAAGGAGATTTCGCAGTTGGAGTCATAGGAGATGTTGTTTATCTTAAGCTCGGAAAAGAGATTTTCGAGACACCCCTTCAGATCATAAAAATCCGCCTGCTCCTCACCGGTATGCCACGCCTCCTCAGATCGTAAACCCGCTATAAGCCCTCCCAGACGCTCCCTTTCATCGGGAAGTTCACCCGCCTCGTTGCCGATGAAGATCTTTCCGATTTCAAAAAGCGCGAGATCAGGATTGCCGAGGTTGACATTTTTTCTCATCGTGTCGAGAAGGCCAAAGACAAGGCCCGTTCTCATAACAGATATATCTTCCGACAGGGGATCCCGGAGGACGACAAACCGCCGTCCCTCATCATTTGCTTCGAGACCGAGAGCATTGACCGATTCGGGCGTCGTAAAGCTGTAATTAATTATTTCTGTGTAACCGCTGCCATTCAGTATCTCCCGTACCTTCGACTCCAGAGAGTTCTTTTCATTTTTCATTTCCGCCCCCCCGGATACTGCGGGAAGGGTAACGGGAATATGTTCATACCCTAAAATACGTGCGATTTCCTCGATGAGATCAACTTCACGTTCAATATCCACTCTGAACGTCGGCGGGGTCACCAGGAAGTTACCATCCCCATCCTCCCTCGCCGTCATCTCGAGGCTCTCAAGAATTGTCACTATCTTTTCCGAATCAACCTGTATCCCTATGATCTCTTCAACCTTCTTTACTCTGAGAGGAATATCTTTCACCGGTTTGATTTTCCGGGGATATTGATCGATACAGCCCCGGCAGATTGTACCCCCTGAAAGATCCGCTATCAGCTGAGCTGCCCTGTCCGATGCCCTTAGGACCCCTTCGGGATCTATCCCTCTTTCAAAACGAAAGGCCGCATCGGTGCTCATGCCGAGGCTTTTCGATGACTTTCGAATAGAGGAAGGATTGAAATAGGCACTCTCCAGAAGAACCGTCTCCGTATCGTCAACGACTTCCGAGTTGAGTCCACCCATAATGCCGGCAACGGCAACCGGTTTTACCCCGTCACAGATCATCAGGGTGTCAGAGCTCATAATTCGTGTCTTTTCATCGAGAGAGATAAATTCTTCCCCTTCGTCGGCTCCTCTCACTCTGATCCTCCCCTCTTCAAGGTAACGAAAATCAAAGGCATGCAGGGGCTGACCAAATTCGATCATTACAAAATTTGTTACATCGACAATATTATTTATTGCCCTGAGGCCAACGGCCTCGAGACGCAAACGCATCCAGCTCGGTGATGGTTTTACCGTTACATTTTTGATAATCCGTGCGGTGTATCGGGGGCAGAGATGCGGATCCAGTATTTCAACCGAGGTAACAGTGGTAACATCCTCCTCGGTCTCGGCGATTGTTATCTCGGGATATCTGAGTTTTTTTCCCGTCAGCGCAGAAATTTCCCTCGCAATCCCAATAATACTGAGACAATCAGCGCGGTTCGGTGTAATTGCCACATCAAGAACCACATCTTTCAAGTCGAGTGCCGATGCAAGATCCTCGCCAAGGTTGAGTGTATCAGGAAGAATCATGATACCGGATGCATCGTCGCCGATGCCCAATTCCTCCTCGGAACAGAGCATTCCCTCGGACGGTTCTCCTCTCAATTTTGATCGTTTAATGGTATAGCCGCCCGGTATCTCTGCGCCAACCTTTGCCAGGGGCGAAAGAATCCCCTCTGAAACATTCGGGGCTCCGCAGACGATGGGGAAGGTTTCTTTCCCCGTTGTCACTTCACAGAGAGAGAGTTTATCTGAATTCGGGTGGGGTTTGACGGAAAGTACCTTTGAGACAACGACGCCGGAGAATCCGGGACCAGTTTCCTCCACCGAATCCACCTCAAGACCGGCCATGGTAAGCAGTTTTGCAAGCTCATCGGGACTGACATCTATGTCTATGTAATCTTGTAACCATCTCAGGCTCACTAACATTATCTACTATATCGCTCCTAAAATTGTTCTAAAAATCTAAGGTCGCCCTCAAAGAAGAGTCTGATATCGGATATGCCGTATTTCAGCATGGCAATCCTTTCAACACCGAGGCCAAAGGCAAATCCACTGTACTCTTCAGGGTCATACCCGACCACTTTGAATACCTCGGGATCAACCATCCCCGAGCCGAGAATTTCAATCCACCCACCCTGTCCGCAGACACGACAGCCAGCCCCGCCACACATGACGCACCGTATGTCAACCTCGGCACTGGGCTCCGTGAAGGGGAAATAACTGGGACGAAACCGAAGCACCGTCTCTTTTCCGAAAACATGCCGCAGGAAATAGGTCAAAACGCCTTTGAGATCACCGAAGGTGATACCTTTATCAACGAGAAGGCCTTCAACCTGATGAAACATGGGAGTATGAGAGATGTCTGAATCGGGTCGGTATACCTTGCCCGGGGAAATAATCCTCACCGGTGGGTCCTGTTTCTCCATTGTCCTTATCTGAACGGGAGAGGTATGCGTGCGGAGTACGATATTGTCAGTCACATAGAACGTGTCGTGCATATCCCTCGCCGGATGATCAGGAGGAATATTAAGCGCCTCGAAATTATAGTAATCGAGTTCAACCTCCGGACCCTCGGCAATGGAAAAACCGAGTATTGAGAATATCTCACAGATCTCACCCATGACACGCGTAACGGGATGTATTTTACCGTATTTCGTTCGCCTGCCGGGGAGGGTTACATCGATTGTTTCTTTCAGCAGGATGTCAGATTTTCCCTCGGAATCAAGATGTTCAATCGCCCTGTCGATTCTTTCCGATATGGTTTTCTTAATATCATTGGAGAGCTTGCCCAGGAGCGGCTTTTCCTCGGGGGGAACATCTTTTAACTTACGCAGGACATCGGTGAGAAAACCCTTTCTCCCGAGATATCGTGTGCGTAATGCGAGAAACTCTTCTCTGCTGCTTGCAGCTTCTATTTCATCGGCGGCCTTTTTCTGCAGCTCCTCAAGAGTTTGCCTCATGCAACTTCATCACCTTTCGCGATACTCACAATTTTCGCAAAGGCTTCGGGATCATGGATGGCAATATCTGAAAGAACCTTTCTGTCCATATCCATTCCTGCCTTCTTCATTCCGTCGATGAATTTGCTATATGAGATACCGTTCATTCGGGCAGCGGCATTTATCCTCGCAATCCAGAGCTTTCTGAATTCCCTTTTCCGTACCTTTCGATCCCTGTAGGCATATTTCATTGCCCTTTCAACGGCTTCGGTGGCAGTTCTGTAGAGCCTGCTCCTCGCTCCGAAATATCCCTTTGCAAGCTTGAGTATCTTTTTTCTCTTCTTCCTGGCGTGTATACTTCTTTTTACCCTCGACATCTTTTTTATATCTCCCAGTATCTATGTAATGTATTACGCATAGGGAATGAGTCTCTTTATGCCTTTCATATCCCTCTCATTAAGCAGCCCACTCTGTCTGAGATTTCTCTTCCTCTTGCGATTCTTCTTCGTAAGGATATGGCTCACATATGCCTTGTTTCTTTTCACCTTCCCTTTTGCAGTAAGGCTGAACCGTTTGGCCGCCCCTCTGTGTGTCTTAATCTTTGGCATTCAATCACCTCTGTATCTTCATGGTTATTGTTTTTTCGGAGATACTATCATAATCATATTTCGCCCTTCACGCTTGGGGTGCTGATCGATGATACAAAGCTCGCCCAGTCTCTCCTTTATCTCCTCCATTATCTCTCTTCCCTTTTCGGTATAAACGATTTCCCTCCCCCTGAACATCATGGTTATTTTTACCTTGTTATTCTGTTCGAGAAATCGTTTGATATGGCGGATCTTAACCTGCAGATCGTGTTCTTCCGTTTTTGGCCTGACCCTGATCTCCTTCAGTTGAACGGTGCTCTGGCTCTTTTTTGCAACAGTCAACTTCTTACTACGCTGATAACGGTATTTTCCGTAATCCATGATGCGGCAGACGGGGGGCGAGGAGCCCGGGGCTACCTCCACAAGATCAAGTCCTGCTTTTTCCGCCTCTTCTATGGCCTTCGAAATGGATAATATTCCCAGCTGCTCTCCTTCGGAACTGATTACGCGTACCTTATCAGACATAATCTCATCGTTGATCCTTAGATTTTTAGCTATGTGCCACCTCCTGAAGGTTTAATTATTTCCGGTTTAAAGTTTGAAGTATAACGTTAAAAAAAAAGACAATTCATTTCATGGTCTCTATATCTCAACTTGAAACTTGAAACTTTTTACTCGTAATTACTGCACTTTTCCTTCACTATATCGATAAATTCCTTCACGTCCACGGCCCCGAGATTCTTTCCTCCCCGTTGCCTGGGCGATACCGTCCCCGATTCGACCTCTCTCTCACCGATCACAAGCAGATAGGGAGTTTTCTGCATCTGTCCTTCCCGTATCTTATATCCGAGTTTCTCGTTCCTGAAATCCCTTTCGACACGGACACCGGCATCGACGAGCTCTTTGTATACCTTTTCACCATAGGGAATATGATTATCCGTTACGGTCAGGATCGCCGCCTGCACCGGCGACATCCACAGGGGAAAGGCCCCCGCATAATGTTCTATCAAGACCCCCATAAATCTTTCAATCGCACCGAGAATAACTCTGTGCAACATGACCGGCCTGTGTTTTTCGCCATCGGGACCAACATAACTTAAGTCGAACCTCTCGGGCAAGGTAAAATCGCACTGAATAGTGGCACACTGCCATTTCCTGCCCAGGGCATCCTTTAATTTGAAATCGATCTTCGGTCCGTAAAAGGCACCATCCCCCTCATTGACATCGTATATCATCTTGTTGTCTTTAAGGGCCTGTTCGAGGGCCGTCGTGGCAAGATTCCAATCCTCTTCCGTGCCTATTGAGTTTTCCGGTCGTGTGCTGAGTTCTACCTCATATTCAAAACCGAAAATATCCATGGCATAGGCCACAAAATCTGCGATTGCCCGTATCTCCTCATTAAGCTGATCCGGTGTACAGAGTATGTGGGCGTCATCCTGGGTAAACTGGCGGGCCCTCATGAGGCCATGCAAGACACCGGTTTTTTCATGTCTGTGAACAGTACCCAACTCAAAATATCGCAGGGGAAGGTCCCGGTAGCTTCTTATCTTCGATTTGTAAATGAGCATATGGGCAAGACAGTTCATCGGTTTGATGCCGTAGATCTGCTCATCCACTTCGGTAAAATACATATTATCTTTGTAATGATCAAAGTGGCCCGACTTCTTCCAGAGTTCGCCCTTCAGGATCTGCAGACCCATCACGATATCATAGCCACGCTTCAGGTGCTCTTTTTTCTCCCAGTCTTCAATAATGGTCCTGAGAAGGGCACCCTTGGGATGAAATATTATCAGTCCCGGGCCCGCCTCTTCATTTACCTGAAAGAGGTCAAGTTCCCGTCCGAGTTTCCGGTGATCCCTTTTCTTTGCCTCTTCAACGAGTGCAATATACTCCGCCATCTCTTCAGGAGTTGCGAAACCGGTTCCGTAGATTCGCTGAAGCATCTTTTTATTTTCGTCACCACGCTAGTATGCCCCTGCAACATTCAACAATTTGAATGCCTTTATCATGCCCGTGGAAGGTATATGGGGCCCCCGGCACGGATCAACAAATTCGCCCTGGCTGTAAAGGGATACTTCCTTCACCTCTTCGGGAAGATCGTTGATAAGCTCAACCTTGTAGGATTCTCCCTTCTCTTCAAACAAGGCCCGTGCCTCATCTCTCGAGACGACCCTGCGCTCAAAGGGATGATCGGCGGAGACAATCTTCTGCATCCTCTTTTCGATCTTTTCGAGGTCTTCCGGCGTAAAGGTCTCGGCGTAATCGAAATCATAATAGAATCCGTCTTCTATCGAAGGTCCTATAGTAACTTTAACGCCGTCGAATATATCCTGGACTGCCTGGGCCATGACATGAGAGATACTGTGTCTGACAACTTCCAGCCCGTCTTTGGAGGAAATATCGACCGGTTCGATGGATGAGTCCTCGTGAACGGAAAAACTGAGATCCACCAGCGAGCCATTGATTTTTGCCGCCACGGCAGATTTGAGTGCCCCATCATTCCACGATGATAGTATCTCTTTTACCGTCTTTCCCGAAGGATGCCGAGCCTCAGTACCACCGGGCAGTCTGACCTTAATCTCTTTCATATCGATTCAATATTATTCCGTCGTCCTCTATCTGCCTTTCAATAACAAAACCATAAAAATTCCATATATCTCAGATTGTTATGGATATCGAAAAGCAGTAATTAAAGAAAGGGCATCATAGGAGCAATCCATTGTGATGCCCTTCACTCCATCCACTCAATATTATTATATGGTAGGCACGCAGGGATTTGAACCCTGGACCCCCACCGTGTCAAGGTGATGCTCTCCCCCTGAGCTACGTGCCTACAAAGGTGCCCTGAAAAACCTCATTTCACTAACAATAAAAATTATTTATGTCAAGAGATATTATAGGCCTCACAGGGCTAAAAAGCCGCATCCCCTATGTCTTATTTACCAGTCGTATCCCTATATATATATAGTACAATCCTGAAATGATCGTGGCAATTGCCGTGAGCCAGAATAACACCCCTATCAGGTTATAGCAGAGAGAGATTTCCATGCTCCTGGAACAGAGGGCCAGAAATATCGTCACTATCTGGAAAACCGTTGTCGCCTTGCTCACATAGGTCGGAGAGATCTCAAAAGGAACCGACATCAGCGTGAGGACTGTAAAACCGAAGAGGATTATAAAATCCCTGCTTATCACAATTACCACAAGCCAGCCGGGGATAATACCCAGAATGGAGAGGGTAACGAACGAGGTTGCGATTAATGCCTTATCCGCCAGCGGGTCAAGGTATGCCCCCAGAACCGTCTGCTGTTTCAATACGCGTGCCAGAAATCCATCGAGACCATCCGTGATACCGGCGACCATAAAGAGGATAAGTGCGTAGAGAAACGATCCGCGCATCAGTAATATGACGATACCGGGTACCAGTATTATTCGAAGCAACGTCAGCAGATTGGGAATGTTCATATCTTCAACGCGAAAAGCCCTTTTTTTGTGAAGATCCCCGCCTACAAGGCGGGGCTTGCGGGTTCGCTCCCGGTCAAGCGCCTCTTTGATACTCTCGCAGAAAAGAAGGTGCCTTTATTTTGAAGCTCCCCGCAATCCCGTAGAAGCGGGATCTCCGCTTTTGCTCCGACAGTTGCGGGGAATCTCCGACTGTCAAGGAAAATGTTACTTATTATTCGCTCGCTAACCCCGCTGCAAGCAACGGGGAATGCGCTCGC
>JAFGBH010000012.1 GCA_016933215.1 Deltaproteobacteria bacterium
CAAGAAACACATGCTGGGCTCACTCGAAGCAGGGAAGAAAAGCGAATCTGAATGGCAGGCCCGGTTCAATGAATATGAAACGACCCATCGTGATAGTGCCCTGGAATTTGAGCGAATAATGGAAGGAAGGCTCCCCGATGACTGGGATTCGGAACTTCCCGAGTTTGAGGCGGATGAAAAGGGCGTTTCAACCCGGCAGGCATCGGAGGCGGTTTTACAGGCCCTTGCATTGAAGATTCCTGAGCTTATCGGGGGTACGGCCGACCTGAATCCGTCAACCTTGGCCTGGGTGAAGGGATATGGCGATTTTCAGTCACCGGCGAACGAAGGCCAGGATCGACAGGGTGCCGTCGGTGATGACTGGAGCTACGCGGGGCGAAATATACATTTTGGCGTGAGAGAGCATGCAATGGGTGCAATCGCAAGCGGGATGGCTCTTCACGGGGGAATTATTCCCTTTACGGGAACCTTCTTCACCTTTTCGGATTATATGCGCCCATCGATTCGCCTGGCCGCATTGATGGGGCTTCGTGTGGTTTACGTCTTTTCTCACGACAGCATAGGAGTGGGTGAAGACGGTCCAACTCATCAGCCTGTTGAACATCTGATGAGTCTCCGTACTATTCCCAACCTCACCGTTCTTCGCCCCGGTGATGCGGGAGAAACGGTCGAGGCGTGGCGATGTGCCCTCAAAAACAGCGAGGGCCCCACGGCACTCATATTGACCCGTCAGAATCTGCCGGTATTTGATCGTGGGAGGGTCTCCCCGGCTGAGGGTCTTCGAAGGGGGGGGTATATTCTCTGGGAATCAAAAGGTGGTAATCCCTCGCTGATATTGATAGGGACAGGGTCGGAATTGTCTATTGCCCTTGAGGCTGCCAGGGTATTGGATGACGAAGGCCTGTCGGTCAGGCTTGTATCAATGCCAAGCTGGGAAGTCTTTGATGCGGAATCTGAAGACTATCGAGAAAGCGTACTACCCTCGTCTGTAAAGGCGCGTGTCGCCGTTGAGGCCGGAATTAAGACAGGCTGGGAGCACTATGTGGGTACTGAGGGTGCTGTGATAGGCATGGACGGTTTTGGAGCCAGTGCGCCGGCCTCCGTTTTGTTTGAGAAGTTTGGGATAACCTCGGGAAATGTTCTGAGGGTGGCAAGAAGTCTCATTGAAAAAGACAGATGAGCCTGATGCGTCAGGCACCTGCTTTATAAATCATATAAGAGGGTGTGAATGTTACGTGAGGATCTAAGAGTAAGCCTCGGAGTCTATCAGAAGCTGGTGGATGAGGCCCTTTCTGAAATAAATGATAACAGCATCATTGAACGTATTTACAGTCACGACCACACGGTCTGGAAACCCGAGGCTGAGGGGATCGAAAACAGACTCGGGTGGCTGAAAATTGCCCGGGTGATGCTGGATCAGGTGAAGGACCTTGAGAGGCTGGCGGAAGATGTGGCAAATGATGGTTATACCCATGCCCTCCTTTTGGGAATGGGTGGTTCCAGCCTTGCGCCCGAGGTTCTGAGGAAGACCTTCGGTTTTCGAAAGGGCTCGCTCGATCTTGCAGTCCTTGACAGTACTGATCCTGATGCCGTTTTCAATCATTCAGAACGACTTGACCCGGCCAGAACCCTTTTTATCGTTTCCACTAAATCGGGGACCACGGTGGAGACACTCTCTTTTTTCAAATACTTTTACAATCAGGTCTTGGATGCAGTGGGAAAAGACGAGGCCGGAAGGCACTTCATAGCAATCACGGATCCGGGATCGATGCTCGTGGGACTTGCCAATCGTTACTCATTCCGTGCCACCTATTTAAATGATCCCTCCATAGGGGGACGTTATTCGGCCCTTTCCTATTTCGGTATGGTCCCCGCTGTATTAATCGGAGTAGACCTTCGATTTCTGATCAATCGAGCCATCGATACTGCAGAAGGGTGTATGAAAACTGATATTTCACGGGGTGGAAAGGATACCGGCGTCATCCTGGGCGCAATAATGGGCGCCCTCGCAAAAGAGGGCAGAAATAAATTGACACTTATTGTCTCTCAACAGATAGAGAGTCTCGGGCATTGGGTGGAGCAGCTAATAGCTGAGAGTACGGGGAAAGAAGGAAGGGGTATCCTTCCGGTCATTGGAGAACCTCTGGGGGGTCCCGAGAGCTATGGAGCCGATCGCCTTTTTGTCTGTCTCTGTCTGAAATGGGACAGGTACTGTGACAACGAAAAGATTAGGCTTCTGGAAAATACCGGTCATCCCGTCGTATATCTCTATATGGAGAATATCTATGATATTGGAGGGCAGTTCTTTCTCTGGGAGCTTGCCGCTGCCCTTGCCGGTTATTTTTTGAAGATCAATCCCTTTGATCAGCCCGATGTGGAGGCATCGAAGTTAAGCGCAAAGAGGATGCTCGAGGAGTATAGAAAGAAGGGAAAAATACCCTTCGAGGAGCCCCTCCTTGTCTCTCAGGGGATGAGGATATACGGCACTATCGAAGGGGAAACGATAGAAGAGGCCTTTACGGCATTTCTCAATCAGTCGGGTCCCGGGGATTATGTAGCACTGCAGGCCTATGTGGAGCAGAAAAGTGAGATCGATGAGGCCCTTTCGCGTCTCGGGAAGTCGATTCGTGACAGGTACAGGATTGCGACAACCTTCGGTTACGGTCCGCGCTTTCTTCATTCCACGGGCCAGTTGCACAAGGGGGATGCGGGAAAGGGACTTTTTGTTCAGCTCACCGCCGAGAATGTGAATGATATTCCGATACCGGACGAGGCAGGATCGGCGACTTCCTCCACCACCTTTGCCGTTTTGAAAGCGGCTCAGGCAATGGGTGACAGGGAAGCCCTGCTCGGCAAGGGGAGAAGGGTACTTCGCCTCCACTTTGAGGAAGATATCGTAAAGGGATTAGGGGCTTTATCCGATGCTGTGAGGTAAGATATTTTCCCCTTTTGTGCGGACTATGATGCCAGTACAGGTTTTTTCTTCGATAACTATTCAAGTACCGAGAAAGAGTATATTCAAACGTCTCGGTTATCGTAAGGGTGTAACCCAGGTCATTCCGGACGAAATGAGGGAACTTGACGAATCTGTGGAATACGCGGCGTCTCTTGTCCGTTTGAAGGGCGCGGGTAAACGATTTAACGTCGATATGGAGGGTGTGTCGCGGATCCGACTTGCAACGGGTCCCGTTTTCGAAAGCAGAGACCTCGCGAAATTCCTGCGTCATTGCGGAGAGATTCTCCTCATAGGGGCAACGGGCGGGAGTGACATAGTAGAGGCGATACATGAGTGTACGGAAAGTGATAATATGACCCGGAGCGTCGTTCTTGATGCGGTGGCAAGTGAAATGGTTGACGCGTCACTTGACTGGCTCTGCAATTACTTTAATTGCGAGCTCACGAGAGAGAATAAACGTCTCAGCAGGCGACGTTTTTCGGCCGGTTACGGCGACTTTTCTTTAGAAGACCAGCATAGTATCTATGATCTTCTGGAGCTGAAGCGTATCGGCATCGATATTAATGAGAGCGCTATTCTTATCCCCGAAAAATCGGTGACCGCGATAGTAAGGATAGAAGATTTTCAGGAGGAGTAATGCGTAAGGGTAAGTCCCGGATAGAAAGGCTCTTGAGACGGAGAATCGTAGTCCTCGACGGAGCGACGGGAACGGAAGTGCAGAAGCGGGGAATGCCCTCAGGTGTATGCCCCGAGCTATGGTGCCTGGATAATATTCAGCTGATTGAGGAGATCCATTCGGACTATCAGAGGGCCGGTGCCGATGTGGTCTATTCGGCAACCTTTGGCGCAAATCGCATAAAATTAAGCCAATACGGCATTTCCGATGTTAGGGGAACGAACAGGGAACTTGCCCGTGCAGCCAGACGGGCGGTGGGGGAAGGAGGACTTGTTGCCGGCGACATGGGGCCGACGGGCCGTTTTGTGGAACCCTTTGGTGACTTGGCCTTTGAAGAAGCTGTTGAAATATTCAGGGAGCAGGCGGAGGGGCTTGCCGAGGGGGGTGTCGATCTCTTTGTAATAGAAACGATGATGGATATCCAGGAGGCACGTGCGGCACTTATTGCTGTAAAAGAGGTTGCAGACATCTTTACCATGGTGACGATGACCTATGAGAACGATGGCCGGACACTGAACGGCACAGACCCGGTGACCGCTCTTATCACGCTCCAGAGCCTGGGGGCAGATGCCGTGGGGTGCAACTGCTCCACCGGTCCGGAAGAGATGATTCAACTCATTGAAGCAATGAAACCCTATTCGACGGTCCCTCTGGTGGCGAAACCAAACGCCGGTATTCCGGAGCTTGTGGGTAATACGGCGGTTTTTACCATGAAGCCCCTTGAGTTTGCCTTTTTTGGAAGAGAATTCGCGTCGAAGGGTGTCAATATGATCGGCGGTTGCTGCGGGACGGCACCGGAGCATATAGAAAAATTGAGAGAGGCGATCGTGAAAGAAACGCCGCGGCCGCCCGAGAGAAGGTCTCTAAGCGCCGTGAGTTCGGCGAGAACGAATCTCCTCTTTGAAAGAGATAAACCGCTTCTGATTATCGGGGAGAGGATAAATCCCACCGGAAAAAAGGCACTCCAAGGTGAACTCCGCGAAGGGAAGATGACTCTTGTGAAGGAAATGGCTCATGAACAGGAGAAGAGGGGGGCCGACCTTCTCGATGTGAATGTCGGAGTTCCGGGGATCGATGAGAAGAAGGTCATGGCTGAGACAATCAGTGCTCTTGCAGAAACGACGAACCTCCCCCTGGTTATTGATTCGGCAAGTGCGGAGACAATGGAAGAGGCACTTCGCCTCTATCCGGGGAGGGCGCTTCTGAATTCGATCTCCGGTGAGAAAAACAAAATTAATAAGCTGTTACCACTGGCGGCGAAGTATGGCGCCATGTTCATACTGCTTCCCTTGACCGATCGGGGTGTGCCCGATACTGCGGCGGAACGGGCAGACGTAATACGAGAGGTGTTTGAAGAGGCCCAAAAAAACGGTTATACGAAAGACGATTTCATTGCCGACGGTCTTGTCATGACCGTATCTTCAAATCCGGAGGCGCCTCGCGAAACCCTGAAGACAGTTGAATGGTGTTCGCGACACTTTAAATGCAAAACCGTATTGGGTCTTTCCAACGTTTCTTTCGGAATGCCGGAGAGGAAGTGGTTGAATGCCGCTTTCATCGCCATGGCGGCGGAGAGGGGCCTGACCGCGGCCATTGCAAATCCCGAAGCGGAAGAGCTGATGAATTTTAAGTATGCAAGTGACGTACTAAACGGAAGGGACAAAGATTCCGCCTTTTATCTGGGCCGCTTTGCCGCTTCCACGCACAAAGTCAAAAAAAGCGAGGATGAAGCAGTTGACTCTCATGCCGAATTCCTTTTCCGCGCCGTCCTTGGCGGAAACAGAGAGGGTATAGAACGGATTATCGGGGAGGCATTAAAGTCGGGAGAGTCTGCCTCCATGCTGATCGATGATATTATGATACCCGCCATTACCGAGGTGGGCAATCTCTTCGACAGACGGGAGTATTTTCTTCCCCAGCTCATAGCGAGTGCCGAGGCGATGAAAAGGGGTATCGCCTGCCTGAAGCCTCACCTGAAGGACAAGAAAGAGACCGCAAAGAAGGGACTGGTGCTTATGGCAACGGTAAAAGGAGATATTCATGACATCGGTAAAAACATCGTTTCCCTCATGCTCTCGAACCAGGGATTCGAGGTGGTTGATCTGGGAAAGGATGTTTCTGCCGAGGTGATTATTGAGGCGGCACGAAGTCTGGGTCCTGATATTATCGGTCTCTCTGCGCTTATGACGACGACGATGGTAAATATGAAAGAAATAGTCGAAGGCGTGGAGAGAGAAAATCTCCGCTGCAAATTCATGATCGGTGGGGCCGTTGTTTCTGAGTCTTTCGCCAATTCGATAGGTGCCCATTACGCAAGAGACGGCGTCGATGCCGTCAGGGTAGCGAATAAATTATTGTGATAGTTTATAAAAAAAACATATTAATTCTGAGAGGGTATAAATGGAAAAGACAGAAAGGCGCAAAACAGAGGAGGGTTCGTCAGTGTCCTTCAAAGGACCGGATGAGCTCTGGAGAAGGTATGCATTTATCGTCAATACCTCCCGTAGCCTGATGACCCTTATCAACAAAGATTATGTCTATGAAGTGGTAAATGATGCCTCCTGCCTGGCCCATGATATGAAGCGGGAAGATTTAATTAACAAAACCGTTTCCGATGTCTGGGGTGGCGAGGTGTTCGGTGACGTGATCAGGGGATATCTCGACAGGTGCCTGGCAGGTGAAGAGATAAACTATCAGGCCTGGTTTAAATTCAAAGTCCTGGGATTAAGGTATTTTGACGTTTCCTATCACCCCTATCGAAACTCTTCCGGTGAAGTGACTCATGCAGTGGTGATTTCTCATGATATAACGGAAATGAAGCTGGCCGATGATCAGATTCAGCAGAGCTTCATGAAACTGCAAAATGCCATGGAAAAAACGATAGATTCCCTTGCCTCAACAATTGGAATGAGAGATCCCTATACGGCAAATCACCAGAGACGTGTCACAAAACTTGCCTGTGCGCTTGCGAGAGAGATGGACCTCTCTGAGGATATGATAGACGGTATCCGTCTGGCCTCGCTGGTACACGATATTGGCAAGATGCATGTTCCTGCCGAGATACTGAGTAAACCCGGGAAAATATCGGATGTAGAATTTGATATGATTGAAACACACTGCAGGGCTGGATATGATATATTGAAGGAGGTTGAATTCCCCTGGCCCATCGCCAAAATCGTCCTTCAGCATCATGAGAGACTGGACGGTTCGGGGTATCCTTCCGGTCTCAAGGGCGACAGCATACTTCGTGAGTCCAGAATTATTGCCGTTGCCGACGTCGTTGAAGCTATGTGCTCTCACCGACCCTACAGGCCAGCCCTCGGCGTAGATGTGGCTCTGGATGAAATAGTAAAGGAACGTGGAACCCTCTATGATTCCGAAGTGGTCGATGCCTGCGTCAGTCTCTTCGGAGAAAAGGGATTTGCCTTCGAGGAGTAGTGGAGATTTCGTGAGATTCAGTCCTTTGTAATATCTCAGGAAATGCAAGATTGATGCTTTCCTTTTTTTTTCTGATGTGATATGCGGAAGTGTCGCTATGTCTAATTTTTTCTCAGTTCTTAATGTGTCTTCATACAATTGAAGGTAATAACGGGGGGTACCTTTTGTGGGGGAATAATCGGATTAATATCCTATTATAAATAAAAATATTAATCAGCTTTGATTATGAAAGGAGGGTTTTATGGCAAGCTATGAAGAAACATCAATGGGAGCAATCTTCCAAAACCGCGTAGAAGAGTATGGTGAAAAGGCCCTGGTGGCCTATAAGAACAAGGCAGGGGTATACGAGGACATCTCCTGGAACAAGATGAACGAGATGGTGCGCGATGTGGGTCTTTTTCTGATCTCTCGTGGCGTGCAGCCGGGCGACAAGATTGCCCTCTTCTCCCCGAACAGATATGAATGGTGGATTGCCGACCTGGCGATACTCTCCATCGGTGCGGTCAATGTCCCCATTTATGCGACCAACTCGGCGAAAGAATCCGAATATATTATCGATAACTCAGATTCAAAGATGTGTTTCGTGGGTACAAAGGACCACATGGAGAGGATTCTCGAGGTCAAAGGCGGGCTCCCCAATCTGGGAGAGATCATTATCTTTGACGATCTCGATAGTCCGGTTGAGGGTGTGATCGGACTGAAGACCGCGATGGAAGAGGGAAGGGCTTACAAAAACAAGGGTGAATTTGACGAGAGGCTCAAGCCAATAAATATGGATGATGTCGCAACCATTATCTATACGTCGGGCACAACGGGCAATCCCAAGGGGGTGATGCTCACCCACAAGAATTTTGTCTCAAACGTGACGCAGATCCACAATGTTGCACCCACCTTCTTTGAGGGTGAACAGTTGTTCCTGTCGTTCCTTCCGCTCTCTCACTCACTTGAACGGACAGTAGGATACTACGCGCCGATCTATCTCGGCAAGAAGGTGGCCTTTGCCGAGGATGTCTCAAAACTGGTTGAAAATCTGAAGGAGCTCCGCCCCACCCTTATGGTGAGTGTCCCAAGAATCTACGAAAAGGCACATGCCGGCATCCTCGCAAAGGTTGCGGGAGGGTCGGCGATCAAACAGGCCCTCTTCGGATGGGCCATGGGACTTGCCAAAAAGAATCTGCCCTATATCTGCAATGATAAACCGCGAACGGGCTGGTTCGGTTTTCAGTACAACCTGGCAGACAAGATAATATTCTCGAAGCTGAAAGACGCCCTCGGTATGGACAGGCTGATTGGTGCAGTCTCGGGCGGTGGCCCGCTCTCTGTCTCGGATGCGGAATTCTTTCTCGGCATGGGGATCAGGATCCTTGAAGGATTCGGACTCACCGAGACAACCCCGGTAACCAACGCCAACAAACCGAGCCTGATTAAACCCGGCAAGGTAGGGGCTCCCGTACAGGATACGGAAGTGAAGATCGGCGAGGGCGGAGAGGTTCTCATCAAGGGCCCGCAGGTCATGAAGGGATACTACAAGAATGATGCCGCCACCAAGGAGGCCTTCACCGATGACGGTTTCTTCCGGACGGGAGATATCGGGGAGATCGATGAAGACCAGTATCTGAAGATCACGGGCAGGATCAAAGACCTTATTGTCACCTCGGGTGGTAAGAATATATCACCGTCAAATATCGAGAACAGCCTTCTCGCATCGGGCTTTATCGAGCAGGTTGCCGTCATAGGGGACAACAGGAAATTCCTCGCCGCACTCATCGTCCCCGCCTTTGAGTCCCTTGAGGCCTGGGCGAAGGAAAAGAACATATCCTTCGGGAGCCGGAAGGAACTTGCAGCGAACGCGGAGGTCATCAAGCTCTATGAGAAGGAAATCGAGGAAACCATGAAGGACTATGCCCGCGTGGAACAGATACGAAAGTTTCAACTCATGGAAAAGGAGTGGTCCCAGGATACGGATGAGCTTACACCGACCATGAAGCTGAAACGAATGGTTGTAAACAAGAAGTATGCTGCCGAGATCGAAGAAATGTACGTTGAATAGAGGCGAAAACAGAAACAATTAAAAAAGAGGCGGCCAAGGCCGCCTCTTTTTTTTTTACTTTGAAGACTCTACGTATTCTACAATCTTTCTGGCGATGGTGTTGACCGTTTTTTCGAATTTTGCCTCGTCTTTTTCGAGGAGGGTGAACCTGAATCCGGGAAGGGCCGTGAAGAAGGACGTCAGGGGCACGACACAGATCCCCGTTGCAGCGAGGAGATAGTAGACAAAGCGCTTATCGTTTTCTATCCTGGCATCCACGATATTTTCCACGTAGTTTCTGATGCTCGACTCTTTGATCTTGAGTTTCTGCTTACCATTTAGGACCGCCTCGTTAAATACGATGGTCATGTAGAAAGCACCGTTCGTCCTGTTCACCACGATGTAGGGCACATCCTTCAGGATGTTGTAGGCGATGTTCGAGAGTTTTTCGTACTGCCTTATCCTGCTTTCCAGATAACTTTCATATTCGGGGTGCGTCATAATTGTGGGTATTGCCATCTGTGGAAATGTGGTGGAACATACCTCCGACATTTTCTGGGTTACGATGGCGTTGATATAGCGACCGAATGTCTCATCTTTATCGGCGTTGTAGACCTCGATCCATCCGCATCGGGACCCCGGCCAGGGAAATTCCTTTGATATTCCTTTCATGCATATGGCCGGTACGTCTCCGATAATATCTGAGAGGGGAACGGTTCTCTGTCCATTGAATACGATGTTGTGGTATGTCTCGTCAAAAACGAGGAATAAATCGTAGTCTTCCGCAATCCTTACAATATCTCTCAAAGGTTCTTCAGGATAGACAAAACCCGTGGGGTTGTCCGGGTTGATAACGAGGGCACCCACAATCGTGTTATGACTTTTGACCTTCCGTTCCAACTCGGCTATGTCGGGATGCCAGTTGCGGTAAGGGTTCATTCTATATGTATTGGGCGGAAACGATGCATGGTGAATTTCCGCCAGAAGATGGGTGGAATAGGTAGGTTCCGGCATGATGATACGGGCATCGATTCGAATTGCGCTGTATGCCCGTGCAATGGCATCGCCAAGGCCGTTGAAAAAAACGATATCTTCCTTGTTTAACTGGTATTTTCCTCGTTTGTTGACCCGCTCGGCGAGAAATTCCCTCGTCTCCTCCATTCCCTTTGTGGGTGAATAGGCGTAGGATATATCCTTGCTTAAGATCTCCTTCAGGGCCTCCTTCATCCATTCGGGGATTTTCTCTCCCTTTTCAATGGGGTCTCCGATGTTTTCCCATACAACATTGACGCCGTGTTCAATGAGTTTATTTGCCACCCCTACTATGTTCCGTATTTCGTAGGCGATCCCGCTTCCACTTTTGGCGATGTCAAATCTCATACCGTTCCCTCCCAAGACTGCCTGATCTTTTTAAGCTAATAAATCTAATACAGATATAGAAAAAAATCTATCATTAATTATGATTCATATGTTTAGCGGCGACATTATTTGTAGAATCCGAGGATATTCTTTCTTCTTGACACCTTGGTGAAACAACTTATAAAGTCCCAAGCAGTGTGATTTTTTCAAAGGAGCTGAGTATGAAAGAGCGGATACGAATCGGAATAGTCGGATACGGAAATATCGGGAGGGCGGTTGAGCGCGCCGTTAAACAGAATCAGGATATGGAACTTACCGGGATCTTTACGAGGAGAAATCCCTCCGACCTGGTGCAGGAGCTTAATGATTCAAAGGTATTTGCAATAGGCGAAGCAAAGAATTGTACCGATGATATAGACGTTGCCATCCTCTGCGGCGGTTCGGCGACAGATCTCCCCGAACAGGGGCCGCTCTTTGCCTCCCTTTTCAATACGGTGGACAGTTACGACACCCACGCCCTGATTCCCGAGTACTTTGATGCCGTTGACAGTGCGGCCAGAGAAGCGGGGAAAACCTCCATCATATCGACCGGGTGGGATCCGGGACTCTTTTCCATGATGCGGGTGATCGAAGAGGCCGTTCTCCCCGAGGGTGCAAGTTACACCTTCTGGGGACCCGGCGTAAGCCAGGGTCACTCCGACGCAATCAGGCGGATTATCGGTGTCAAAGACGCCCGTCAATATACGATTCCGATAGAGAAAGCTATTGAAAAAGTTCGTGCAGGAGAAGCACCGGAGTTTGCAATACGTGAAAAGCATCTCAGGGACTGTTATATCGTCGCCGAAGAGGGAGCCGATCTCGAAAGGATAGAGAGGGAAATCGTCACGATGCCCCACTATTTTTCGGACTATGATACGACGGTGACCTTTATCCCCGCAGAAGAGATGAGGGCAAATCATGGGAAAATGCCCCACGGAGGTTTTGTGCTGCGAACGGGAAGAGACGATGAGGGTGATGGTCATGTGGTAGAGTTTTCCCTGAAGCTGGGGAGCAATCCGGGATTTACGGGGAGTGTCCTTGTGGCCTATGCCAGAGCCGCCTATCGTCTGAATAAAGAAGGGCAAACGGGTGCAAAGACGGTCTTCGATATCGCACCTTCCTATCTTTCGCTGAAGTCCCCTGAAGAGTTGAGAAAAAACGATTTGTAGTTGCCTGATTTATGAGGCATAATTTGTTGATAGACCGGCGAGCTACACAATGTCAATGTAGTTGCCTAACTCATCGTTATTATGAGAGGTTGCCACGTCACTCTGTTCCAATGACCAGAATCGAACAGGAATGAGGGCTGTGCAAAGCTCTCGAAACTATCAATTGTAAGGAGTGGATTATGAGCAGGGGATACATGGGAAAGATCCTGAATATCGACCTCGGAACGGGTGAAATATCTGAGGAAGTCATGCCGGATGAGATTTATGAGACCTATCTTTCCGGTATGGGACTGAGTGCCTATCTCCTCAATAAAAGAATACCGGCCGGCGCGGATCCCCTTGGTCCTGAGAACGTACTGGGGTTTGTCTCCGGTCTTCTCACGGGAACGGGGAGCTTTTTCACGGGCCGGTGGATGGTGGTGGGAAAATCACCAATAACTAGCGGCTGGGGAGATGCTAACTGCGGAGGAAATTTATCGCCCGCCATTAAGCGTTGCGGCTACGACGGCATATTCTTCCGTGGTATCAGTGAAAAACCGGTCTATCTCTCGATAAAAAATGGAACCGCTGAACTTCGAGATGCCGGGCACCTCTGGGGGAAAGATACCGTGGAAACAGAGGAGATGCTCATAAAAGAGGCGGGAGGAAATACCAGAGTCGCCTGTATCGGCCCGGCTGGTGAAAATCTCTCGCGGATCTCCGGAGTATCCAACGATAAGGGAAGGCTTGCCGCCCGTTCGGGCCTCGGTGCCGTTATGGGTTCGAAGAGACTGAAGGCGGTGGTCCTTTCCGGCGCGAAGAGAATCAAGGCGAAAAACCCAGATATCATGAAAAAACTGAGCAGGGCATGCAATAAATGGGTCCAGTTCCAGCCACCCTTTGTCTCGGGACCGGCCACGGCCAAGGTGGGCGCGCTTCTCCGGATATTGCCGACACAGATGGCCCAGGACGGGATGCTCTTTAAGATCATTCTCAAAAAGTGGGGCACCGCCTGCATGAATCAGATGTCGATCGAGATGGGTGATGCTCCAATCAAAAACTGGATGGGAAGCAACAAGGATTTCGGGCCGAAGAAATCACTAACTACCAATCCCGATGCCATCATCGAGAGGGAACGTATTAAATACCACTGTTATTCCTGTCCCCTGGGATGCGGAGGAATCTGTTCCCTCAACGGGGAATATCCGGAGACTCACAAGCCGGAATATGAAACAGTCCTCGCCCTGGGAGGTCTCTGCATGAATGAGGATGCAGAAAGCATCTTTGAACTCAACGAGGTATTGAACCGGGCCGGCATGGATAGCATCTCGGCGGGAAGCACCGTGGCCTTTGCCATCGAGTGCTTTGAGAGGGGGATACTCACGAAAGAGGATACCGATGGCCTTGAACTCACCTGGGGAAATACGGAGGCCATAAGGGAACTCATACGGAAAATGATACAGAGGGAGGGAATAGGCGATCTTCTCGCCGATGGATCGAAGTATGCTGCCGAGCGGATCGGTAACGGTTCGTATGAGTTTGCGATGCATGCGGGGGGTCAGGACCTCCCGATGCACGACGGACGGAACGACCCCGGTTTCGTCCTCCACTACTCCGTCGAGCCGACGCCGGGACGACATACCATCGGTGCCCAGCTCTACTACGAAATGTTTCAGCTCTGGAAGACGGTGAAAGGTCTTCCGAAGCCCTCGATTCTCTACCATAAGAACAGGAAATACGAGGCTGATGAAGAAAAGGCGATATGGGCGGCGGCCTGCAGTAAATATGTGAATGTGATAAACGGTGCGGGACTTTGTCTCTTCGGCGCCTTTCTCGGATCGAAGCGTCTGCCCCTTTTCGACTGGTTGAATGCGGCCACAGGGTGGGACAAGACTCCCGAGGAGTATATGGAAATAGGTGGCAGAATCCAGACGCTCCGACAGGCCTTCAATATCAAGCATGGCGTCACACCGAAGAGCTTTGTTGTACCCGACCGGGCTCTTGGAAAGGAGCCCCTCACTGAAGGTGCAAATAAAGGCCGTACCATTGATATCGAACCGATGATGCGCAACTACTGGCGCCTCTTCGGCTGGGATGAGATCTCGGGAAAACCGATGGAAGAAGACGTTGAACGACTAAAAATCAAGGGGTGAGGAAAAGCAAGAGGAGTTGGACCTATGTCATATACGATTACCGATTGTTGTAACGGATGCGGTGCCTGCATGCGACTCTGTCCCGTCGATGCAATTGCCGGAGAAAAAAAGGAGAAACATCGAATTGTTGAAGAACTCTGTATCGATTGCGGGGCCTGCGGGAGAATCTGCCCGGAAGGAGCTGTTATTGATTCGGATGGGCAAGTCTGTTCGATGATCAAGCGATCGCAATGGAGTAAACCCCGGTTTGATGAGAAACTCTGTGCCTCATGCAATATCTGCATTGATGCCTGTCCGGTGGGTTGCATCGGTCTTTCCAAGGCGGCGAGCGAGAAAAACCCTTACGGATACCCTTTTCTCCGGGACGAAAAGGCCTGCATCGGCTGCGGTTTCTGTGCCGATGAGTGTCCCGTCGGTGCCGTTGCCATGGCATAGTGAAATATTGAGCGGCACTGAGCCATGTCATGTTAGAAATAGGGGAATTCAGAAAAAAGGCCCGGCTTTATTTGCAGACCGGGCCTTTTCTTTCTGCGATAAAGGTGGTTTTTCTACCAGACCACACCCGCTTCATCGCCCATTCCGTATTCTTCGAGCACTTCCTTGACGGGGATCGCCTTTACGGGGTCCATCTTCGTGAGCTCGTAGAACCTCGCTTTCATTCCCTCGAAATTAATCTCGATTCCTTCAGGTTCACCGTCTCTGGCCGGCTCCAGCATTCTCTTTGTGAGTGTGTCGTCATCGGCGGTACGCCCGAATCTGAAGTTGATAAGACGCTTCAGGTAGAAAACCCTCCTTCCGGCCCGGAGCATTTCTTCGGCATCCCACCCGTATCCGGGAACGGTGTTGAAAAGCTCAATCCAGTCGGGGATGGTGACCTCGGCATCGGCAAACTGACAGAAACAGGAACTGTTTTCGAGTCCGCCGATGGCTATTATAGTAACAGCTGCTTCGGCTTTGTTTTCGTCGGTCATCGGTTCCAGTTCGTATTCGAAACCGATTTCCGGATAGTACCGTGCTCCCATCTCGGCGAAGAGCATCGGGTCTGCCACATGGCAGGCCCCCCGTGCCCCGACGGCGTAAGTGAGCGCCAATCCATGACCGCCTCCTCTGGGATCGTGCATGGGGGCCTCGAGGCCCTTTGCGTGAACCGTATAGTCAGCGCCCTTTCCGATTTTTTTGGCTGCTGCCGCGCTTCCCTCGGCGAGGAGCTCCCCAAGCTTTCCTTCCCGTGCTGCTATCAGGGGGACAACTTTGTTGATTACAGTGTCCATATCGCCCCACTTGAGCTCTATGCCGCCGGTATCTTCAAGCGTAAGGTCTCCCTTTTCAAAGGCCTCCATCGCCCAGGCTATCGTGCCGCCTGCCGAAATGGTGTCGATGCCGAGGTTGTTGCAGACCCTCCCCGCCTTGCAGGTTGCGGCGAGATCGATGGAGCCGATGAGCGTTCCGAAGGAAACGATGGTCTCGTACTCGGGACCGGGACCTTCGGGAACCGCCCAGGGACCGTCCTTAACCTCCACGACCCGCTTACAGGCAATACCGCAGAAGGCACAGGAACTCCGTCTCGTCAGGTAGGTTTCCGTGAGGGTACTTCCCGTCAGGTCTTCCGCCGCCTCTTCCCAGAAATTGGAGGTCCAGTTTCTTATGGGAACATCGCCGGCATACATTCCGCCGATGAGATTAGCTGCCGTACCATTCTCATGGAGGACCTCCGATGCCAGTGCTTCTTTGATTCTGGGATTGAGGTCTTTTCGCAGCGCCTCGGCCTTTTCCGGATCGGCGAGGGTCATGGTCTTTTTGCTTGCCTTTAGCACAATGGCCTTCAGGTTTTTCGAGCCCATGATGGCTCCGAAACCCGCGCGGCCTGTGGCATGATGCCCTTCGTTGAGGATCACGGAGTACTTGACCAGATTCTCGCCGGCAGGTCCGATTACAAGGGTGCGGTACGCCTTTCCGAAACGCTCCTTCAGTGCCTCATTAACATCGGTGGCACCCTTTCCCCAGTATTCGGCGGCATCGAGAATTTTCACCTTATCATCTTCGATAAGGAGGAGCGAGGGTTTCTCCGATTTACCCGTGATCACAAGGCCATCATAGCCTGCGTATCTGAGCTCGGGTGCAAAATAACCGCCACAGGAGGAGTCACCCCATCCCCCGGTGAGAGGGGAACGACCGGCTGTGCTGTGCCTGCTGACTCCCGAGAGTTTCAAGCCGGCAAAAGGGCCGTTCATGAAAATAAGCATCGCCTCGGGAGAGAGAGGCTCTGCCTCAAAGTTGCCCCTTTCCCAGAAGATTTTCGCCGCCAGGCCGCTTCCTCCGATATACTTTGTGTAGTACTCTTCGGGAAGTTCATCAATTGTGATCGCTCCGCGAGAAAGATCAACATCGATTATCTTTCCTGTATTGGCTTTCATAGTCGATACCTCGTGCGCGAGTTAGCAATTATAAAATTATGTCGTCCCTGCCCAGTTCTTTCAGCGTCTCTACATAGAGTACAGCAACCTTTTTGAGCTTCGGGGCGAGTTTCAGAAGCCCTGTTGCCGAACCCTTGACCCTGATCTTTTTCCGGGTGATGGCCATAACGGGATTGAGCTTATTCGACCAGGACCTGTGCGCGTCATCGGCTGAGAGACTCATCGTCAGGTTAGGTTCATCATCGGGTTTTCCGGGTCCCGTCTTGAGTTCACCTCCACGACAGTCGACCCAGAAGGAACAGTCGGGACCGTCCTGCGTATAGTCAAACCATATCAACTGATTCACCTTCTTTAAACCGCCGCTCAGGTCGGGATCCTTAAATCCTTTTTCAAAGAGTTTTACAAAAGCCTCGATTGGTTCATTTGCATCTTTCCAGTATTCCATGATGTCCTCCTTTTTTTGTTAAAATGCTTTCAGGTAAAGGTTTAAAATATCTTCCTCCTCCAGATAGCGAGGATTATAGCTTATCTGTGAATCTCCCCCCGCAAGTTCAGCCAGGGACTGAAGCGACTCATTATCCTCGGGGATATTGAGATCCTTAAGGGTCTCGGTGAGGCCGATGTCCTTTTTCAGGTCTTTCACGGCCTGGACAGCGGCCATACCAGCCTCCACGGGGTCCATGCCGTTCACATTGATACCCATGGCGTCGGCGATCATGAGGAACCGGAGCGGCACCTCTTCAACGTTGAATTCCATGACAATTGGCAGCATGATGCCGTTGCCGAGACCGTGGGGAATCCCGTACCTTCCGCCGAGGGCATGAGCTGTTGCATGAACCGCTCCCGTCATGGTGTTACCGAAGCATAACCCCGCCAGCGAGCTTGCGATAAGCATATGACCTCTTGCTTCAATATTGTCGGGCTCTTTTACCGCGATGGGAAGATATTTGAAAATCAATCGTATTGCGTGGAGACCCATTGCATCGGCAATCGGTTCCGCGCCGGTTGACGTGATACCCTCCACGGCGTGTGTCAGCGCATCCATGCCGGTAAAGGCTGTTATCTTGGGCGGGAGGGCCACCGTCAACTCCGGGTCCAGCATGGCGATGTCGGCGTTGTAAGGATGGGTAATGGCGAGCTTTGTTTCGTTTTCCACATCCAGTGCCACGATCGCATTGGTTACTTCGCTTCCTGTTCCCGCCGTGGTGGGAAAGGCGATATGCGGCGGTAAGGGTTTCGCGCCTTCCCAGAGAGCCGCCTCTTCAGCAAGGGGCTGAAAGTCATCGACCTTCCTGCCGATCATGATATTGACGGCCTTTGCCGTATCCATGACACTGCCGCCGCCAACGGCGATCAGGCAATCGGCACCGCAGTCACGATAAAACTTTGCCCCTTTGTTGATAACCTCAATCCTGGCATCCTGAACGATTTCGTCGAAAATGCCCACCAACTCCAGATCGGAGTCCCTTACCGCTTCTGCAACCATCTCAGCGACGCCGGCATTGACGAGGCCTTTATCGGTATAAATAACAGCCTTGGTGCCACCCAGCTCACCCAATTCAAAACCGATCTCGGATCTTACTCCCGGTGCGTACATAATTCGCGGCCTGTTGAACCAGGAAAAGAAAGGATCAAATTCAATATCAGGATATTTCATAGTTCCCCCCCCTTGCATTATGTGGTGTAAAAACATTTTGACATTCTTGTCAAAGATAGCTGAATTTGGATAAAAAGACAAGTATGATTTGTTCCAACCATGAAAAATAAAAGTTCCCCTGGGGAGATGCTGCCCTACCCGTTTTATTTGAGCCCTTTGCGTTTCATCTTGACATCCTGCTTTGTCTTTGATTATAGTTTTCTTCAATAGTTTCGTTGTACTGAGAAAAGCCAGAATGCGGATGGGCGTGAGGAAGAGGGGTGTAATTCCCCCGCTGCCCCGCAGCCGTGAAGGGAACGAAAGCCAGATAAGCCACTGTTTTGCGTAGGCGGAATGGGAAGGCTGGTGAGTAGGCTGCCCTGAGCCGGAATACCCGTTCATCCGGGAATCCTCGAGGGAGGCGCATCATAGAGGAAATCATTCTTCTTAGAGCCTTGGTACCAATAGTGTAAGTAGATATTGTCCGCCTGAACGGGGCAAGTTTGTCGGGATTTCGTATAATGAACAGATCTATTGTGACGTTATCGAGGGTAGTCAGGGTAAGCCTTGTTCTGGCCCTGGTGTTTTTTGTATCGGTGATACTATCGTTGCTCATGGGTGCCGCTGATATTGGAGTGATTCAGGGGTTGAGGGGACTTTTATGGGGATGGTATGAAGGATCAACCCTTCTTACCGATTCCGAAAAGGCCATTCTCTTTTCGGTCCGCCTGCCGCGTATCCTCTTTGCGGCGATTGTAGGGGCATCGCTTTCCTCGGCCGGTGTTGTATTTCAGGGTCTTCTGCGAAACCCCCTGGCGGAACCATTTATTCTCGGGGTTTCGGGGGGTGCCGCCGTGGGTGCCATAGCGGGCATCCTTTTGGGGATTACGGCTCTACCCTTCGGTCTTCCCTTGCTTGCCTTTTTGGGCTCTGCAGTAACGGTAATCCTTGTCTTTGTGGTAGGAAAAGGGAAAAGCGGAATAAATTCTCATACACTCCTCCTCGCCGGGGTTATAATAAACGCGTTTTTCTCGGCAATCATCATGTTTCTTATCTCCATAAGCAGCAGGGCGGATCTCCACACCATTACCTTCTGGCTGATGGGAGACCTGAGCCTCGCCTGTTCTCTGGAGATAGTGACGGCGGGAGTTTTTCTCGTGGTGAGTTTTCTGATTATTTATGCCTATGCGAGACCACTCAATCTGATAGTCGGCGGTGAGGAAACGGCGATGCAGCTGGGAGTCAATGTGGAGCAGGCAAAAATCGTTCTTTTCCTTGCGGGCTCACTCATGACGGCCGTGGCCGTATCGTTCGCGGGAATCATAGGCTTCGTCGGGTTGATCGTGCCGCACATGATGAGGATGCTCCTCGGTCCCGATCACCGACTCCTTATGCCCGCATCATTTCTCTTCGGAGCCACCTTTCTTGTCGTGGCCGATACCATTGCAAGGGTAATGATTCCTCATGCGGAACTCCCCGTCGGGGTAGTGACGGCGCTCTGCGGAGCCCCCTATTTTATATATCTTTTAAAGACGAGGATGGCCTGACAGATGTCGCATGTAAGCCTGAAAAAAATAGGATTCCGGTATGATGAAACGAGGGTTCTCGGCGATATCTCCTTCGAGGTTCAAAAGGGTGAGTTTTTCGGAATTATAGGTCCCAACGGGTCCGGCAAGACCACGCTTCTCAGGATTATCGACAAGATCCTCGTTCCCTGCGAAGGGAGCGTGAAGATCGGCGAAACCGACCTTTACAAAATAAAGAGAAATGATCTTGCCAAGATTGTCGGTGTCGTATCCCAGGATTTTCCCCCTCTTTTTCCCTTCACCGCCCATGAGATTGTAATGATGGGACGGTCGCCTCACCTGGGGAAATTGAAATTTGAGGGAAAGGGAGACCTGGACATCGTCAAAAGGGCGATGGAGATGACGGATATTTTCCCCCTGGCGGGGAGGCCTTTCGGCGAGCTTTCCGGGGGCGAAATGCAGCGGGTGCTCATCGCACGGGCTCTTGCCCAGAGGCCTGAGATTATCCTCCTCGATGAGTCAACGGCCCATCTCGATATCAAACATCAGATTGATTTTCTCAACCTGATGAGGAACCTGAACAGGGAAGAGGGGCTCACCGTCATCGCCGTAACTCACGATATCAATCTCTCCTCCCTTTATTGCGACAGGATTCTCCTCTTAAGCCGGGGGACCGTCCACTCCATGGGAACGCCCGGTGAGGTGATTAGGGAGTCGAGTATAGAAGAGGTGTATGAAACGAAGGTGCTCGTCGATAAGAACCCGAAAAACGGTGTGCCGAGAGTGACCCTCCTGGCATCGGAGAGCCGCGATTACTCAAGATTCTAAAGGATTGTGTATGAAAGCAATATTCACTCGATTTTGGATCAGGAGTTGAAGAAAGGAAGAAAGTAGGACAATGAAAAAGATTTTGTGCCCGATTGTTGTGATCTTGTTATTTGTTCTGCCGGCCCTACCGGGAGCGGCGGCCGATGAGACGACAATTATGATGGAAGAGATTGTGGTAACAGCAACGAGAGATGCCGAAGAGATTCAGAGGATTCCCGCCAGCGTGACCGTCATAACGGCCGATGATATAGAGAAATCAGGCGCTGAAAGTGTCGTCGATCTTCTCGAGACTCTCGAAGGGATTACCTTCAGAAGCATTAGCGGAAACCCCTCGCAGGCATCCATCGATCTCCGCGGTTTCGGGGATTACGGTTTTGCCAGGACCCTGGTAATGCTTGATGGCCGAAGATTGAACAGGCCGGATATGATGTCGGTGAACTGGCTCCAGATACCCATAAAAAATGTAGAAAGGATTGAGGTCGTGAGGGGTGCCGGGAGTGTCCTTTACGGAGATGCTGCGATAGCGGGGCTCATCAATGTCATTACGAAAAGGGGTGAGGGAAAACCGGGAGTGAATACATCGGTAACGGTGGGCAGTTACGGTCTCCATGATGAGGGATTCGGAATTTCAGGATCGGAGGAAAGATTATCCTACACATTTATCGGCCAGAATCAGGGGATGTCGGGATATCGTGACAGGTCGGAATTTAGATCGAAAAGTGCTGCCATGAATCTGGATTTCGATGCGAGTGCTTATGTAACTCTCTCGGGGGGTGTCTCCTTTAACAGAACTGACTATGAGATGCCGGGGTACCTTTCCAAGGAGGAGATGGAGGCAGACAGGAAACAGGCAGGGAATCCTGACGACGATGCGTCGAATGACTACGTAAATGTCGGTCTTCAGATAGCGTCCATTCTGGGTGATTGGGGCGAGTTTGATCTCGCCCTTATGTACGGAAAAAAAGAGATCGAAAGCAATTTCACCTCATGGATGACCTATGCGAAATGGAATATTGACACCCTCGGGGTTTCACCGAAGTATAAAGTGGAAAAGAAAATTCTGGGACAGGACAATAAACTGCTTGCGGGGATCGATTACTATGATGAAGGCCTCGACAGGGACGGATTTGCCGATCGTGAAAAATCTGTAAAAACCATTTCCGCCGAACTTGTGAGACAAAGCATCGGTTTCTATCTGAGAGATGAATTCAATGTCTTTGAGAATCTGATACTCACCGCCGGATACAGGACCGAACGATCGACGGTGAAGGGGAGGCACACGACGCGTGCCACGATGACGGTGGACTTTGATGAGGAAAAACTTCATAAGGGCGAGGCTTATGAGACCGGTCTCACCCTTCTTTTCGGTAAGAAATCGAGGGCCTTTGCAAAATACGCGAAGGTCTACCGCTACCCTCTCCTCGATGAACAGGCATCATATCAGGGCTGGGGCCCCCTTTTCCTCACCGATCTTGAGGCCGAAGAGGGGAGAAGCTGTGAAGTTGGTGTCGATATCCGGCCTTTGGAAAACCTGAAGGTCGGAGTAACGTTCTACAGTATAGAAATGGAAGACGAAATTGCCTATAATCCTGCCACTTACAGGAATGAAAACCTTGATGATACGAGGCACCGGGGAGTCGAGGTTGCTCTTTCCTATCTTGTAGCGGATTACTTCAAAGTCTATAGTAATGTTACCTGCCAGGATGCGGAGTTCAGGAAGGGCGAGAACTCCGGAAGCGAAATACCCCTTGTACCTAAAAACATGGCCAGTGGCGGGGTGGAGATCTATCTTCCCCAGGGATTTCTGGTAAGGCCCGAGGTCCGGTATGTGGGAAGTTCCTATCTTGGTAGTGATTATGACAACAGCTCAGAAAAGCTGGAATCACATACCCTCTGGAACCTTTTTCTTCTCTATGGCCACGAGTTTGATTCCTGTGAGTTCAAGGCATTTTTCGGTATCGAAAACATCACCGATGAGAAATATTCAACTCTGGGATATGAGGGGATCGCAGGATGGACAACGGACAGCTATTATCCGCAGCCGGGGATCACCGTAAAAGGTGGCGTCGCCTTTAATTTTTAGACCGGGAGCGCACCCGCAAACCCCGCCTTGTGTGTGTGTGTGTGTGGGGGGGGGGCTTCAATATGATCGGAAAAACGGAAAAATTAAGGAGTGAAAAATAGAGTATGCTTGAATTTTTTTACCGGGGCGGGCCCGTTATGTATCCTCTCCTTTTCTGTTCACTGCTGTCTCTCACGATCATAATAGAGCGATTTATATTCTGGATGAGGGAGGAACGTAACCGGGACAGGAAAGTGTTGACGAGATTCATGGAACTCATAGAGACAAACGACCTCACGGGGGCAAAGGAAATAACGAAGGACACCCGTGATTTCGTGATCCGTGTTCTCGTCTGCGGCATTGTCCATCGCGAATTTTCCCTCAGGGATGCGCTTCAGATGAGTGCCGATGAAGAGATAGGGAGAATGAGGAAATATCTTCCGATACTCGATACGATGATTACCCTTGCACCGCTTCTGGGAATTCTGGGGACCGTTATCGGCATTATACGTTCCTTCAACATGTTGGGCGCCATCGGTGTGGAAAATCCCGGGATGATTACTGCGGGGATAGGGCAGGCCCTTATTACCACAGCCTTCGGTCTCATTATCGCCATCTTCGCCCTTATTCCGTTCAATTACTTCCAGTCCAGGGTTGATAAGGCGGTGAGCGAGATGGAAAAGTTCGGGACCAATCTCGAGATTATTGTTGAAAAGAACAAAAACGGTGCAGACTCGAAACCATGAAGATATCGAAACGATATAGGGGGAAGACCAGGATTGAGATGATCCCCCTCATGGATGTGATATTCCTCCTTCTGGTCGCCTTCATATTCTTTACCATGTCAATGACTGTCCACAGGGGAATCCCGATAGAGTTGCCGTCGTCATCGACGGCAAAAGTCGAGAAGAAAGACTTCGTGGAGATAAGCATCAAAAAGGATGGCAGTGTGTTTTTCAATAAAAGAGAGGTTGCAATGGAGGAGCTGCTTTTAGAGGTCACATCCCTCTCCCGGGTCTCACCGGACAGGAAGATCATCATTTCCGGAGACGGAGGCGCCTCTTATGAGACGATTGTCTCCGTTCTGGACGTTATACGAAAATCGGGAGTGACGAAGGTATCACTTGATACAAAATGGAAGTAACGATAGATAGAAATCTTATCATTGCGGCCCTGATTGCCTTTGCCTTTCATGGGCTTCTGGCGTTGACTGACGCTCCGTCGGCGCATTTTTCTTCTCAGTCCAGAGTCGGAAAAAATAAGGCCATTGAAATATCCATGGTTTCCGCCTATAGAGAGACGGATAAGAAACTACCCGTCGAAGGAGCAGAGAAACCTGTCGAGAACGAGAAAGGGGAAGGAAGAGAGAAAAGGGCAGCAATAGAGAAAATATCGGAAGAGCCCGCTATTACAAGAGAGGATAGTGTCAAGGATCGCGATCGTGACGTTTTTTGCCGAAGTGAAAAGTCAGAGGAAAACATCATCCTACCCTCCTTGGAGGCTGAAACTAAGCCGATTTCCGAAGTAAAAGAGGTGGTTTCGGCGCTCCCTCGATACAGGGAGCACCCGCAGCCCCGTTATCCTCCCATTGCGAGAAGAAGAGGATATGAGGGAACAACCCTTCTTTCCCTCTGGGTGCTTGAAGACGGAACCGTGGGTGAGGTGGTCGTTAAAAAAACGTCGGGTCATTCGATACTGGACAGGGCTGCCGTCAGGGCAGCTGAAAAATGGTTATTTGAACCTGCATCGACGATGGGAAAAGCGATTCCCCTCTGGGTTGATGTCCCGATACGCTTTGTCATCAGGGGGAAAAAATAAGGATATACTATATGAAGCAATCAGTGAAAAGGGGAGATGCGTCCACAGGGCTCGCAATGTCATTGCAAAAAGCGCCTTATCGAGACAACCCGCCGCGCTGCTTTGCCTGCCGGAGATGCAGTTGGGCAAAGCTCTCGAAGATTATCCTTTTAGCGGTGTTTGTTTCGGTCTTTTTTTCGGCCGAGGCCATCTCTGCCACCTCAAAGACCTACTATCTTCAGGGTAACCAATATCTACTGAAAAAGAAGTATGACCGGGCGATCCAGCAGTACAAAAAGGCCATTTCGATAAACCCGAAAGTGGCAACATATTACTATAAACTGGCGGAGGCTTATAATTTCAAGGAACTGGACGATGAGGCCCTTTTAAATTATCTGAAGACCCTGGAGATTGACCCCGATTTCTATTCCGCCTATTCAAGTCTGGGAGGGCTTTTTTTCAGAAGGGGGGACTATGAAAAGGCCGTAGAATACTACGGAATCCTTGTTGATAAGTGCCCGACGGACAGCAGAGTCCACTATTCACTGGGTAAGATTTGCGAGATTCGGGCGGATACGGATGGCGCGATTGCGGAATACGAGAAGGCACTGAAGATACGACCCGGCTATTTCGAGGCCCTTGTCAGTGTCGCAGAAATTTATGCCGGAAAGGGAGATTTTAAAAAGGCTGCATCCTACTACGTGAAGGCACGCAAAATTCGACCCTATGAGGAAGATATCGTCGTCGGTCTCGGGATTGCCTATACAAATCTTAAAGACTATGAAAAAGCTCTGGAGATATTCCTCATTGCACTCAAGATAAATCCCTATAACCGTGATTTGAGATTTTATCTGGGGAAGACATACTATGGTCGGGGAAATCTTGATCAGGCAATAAAGCAGACAGGCAAGGCACTTGAGATCGATCCCGAAAGCGCCGATATACATTTCACATTGGGTTTGTATTATGATAAGAAGGGTTGGTCCGATATGGCCGCTGTCGAGTATAAAGAGGCGTTGCGCCTCGACCCGGATTATCTTATTAAAAGATTAGAATTGCTTGATAAAAAGAGCGACACTGCTTCGTAACAGATCTGAGAATAAGGGAGACTATCTGACATGACGGGAAGTGATATGAAAGTAAGACTCATGAATATGATCGCCGAGCGATCCTTTCGATACAGGAACAATCCTCCCTTTACGCTTGCCTCGGGGAAAAAGAGCAATTACTACTTTAATTGCAAAACCACGACGTTGGACCCCGAGGGAATGAATCTGGTAGGGAATGTTATCTTTGATATGATCAGCAATTCCGAGATTACCGCAGCGGGCGGTCTGACTCTGGGTGCGGATCCAATGGCGAATTCTGTTGCCATCATATCCTATCAGAGGGGAAGACCGGTAAAATCCTTCATCGTGAGAAAGGATGTCAAGGGTCACGGCACCAAAGGGGTTATCGAGGGCAATGTAGAGGAGGGAGAAACGGTCGTCATTCTCGATGATGTCATTACAACGGGGGGATCAACAATAACCGCCATCGAAAGGGCAAGGGAGGCGGGACTCATTGTGGACAGGGTCATAGCGCTTGTAGACCGTGAAGAGGGGGGAAGGGAAAATATAGAGAACTATGTGAAGAGGGTTGATTCCGTCTTTACACGGTCGGACATTGTAAATCTCCATAATAATAAATAGTGTCATTTTATACTATTGTAAGGATAAGGTCGGAAATTAATCATATCTGTCACGTCGCGTCAGAGCCTGTAAGTAAAAGTACATGGATAAAATATCATCATTGCAATAGCATCTAACATCTCCTGCACATATGCCGGTGTGTCAAAGGTTGTGGGATAGAGAAAGCGCATGAAAAGGATTTCAAGAAAAATAGCAACAGCCACATTCTTGGCGGTTATTCTTGTCCTTTTCGGAAGCGCTCTTTACATGGCCTATCTGTTACTGAACCCCGAGAGCCTCAACAGATCGCTCGAAAGAAAAATCCAGGGATATTTCGGAGGTACCGTATCCATAGGGCATACGTCAGTCGATGTCTTGAGGGGCCCTCTTTTTGTCCTATCCGATATAAAAATTGAAAACGAAGAAATGGGTTACCTCAGGGCTGGGAGCCTGACGGCAAAAGTCTCACCATGGTATCTCCTTATTGGCAGAGTAAAGATGACCCATGTGGGGCTCTTGGAACCCGATGTATCGATAAAAATGGATGCCCTTGAGGGAGTAAGACCGGGAAAACTCCTTGGAGTGCCTTTTGTTGATGTGATGGATGGCTCCGCCAGGGTTTTGTACCGGGATCTCGATTTTGAATTTAAGGAAGTAAATGGTTTCATCAACGATGAAGAAATCAGCATAGAGGCGCACGCCCTCGGAGGAACGGCACATATTGGGGCCCGCCATCATCCTCCCGATGGATGGAAGGGAGGCTTAGAAATAGAAGGCCTCATGCTTTCGAAGATGAACTCTGAAACGGGAGGGATTGCCCGTATCCTATCTTCCTTCGATCTGGGAGAAGATGCATCCGCCGCATCCGTGGAAATAGAGGCGAACGACGTCAGTCTGCCATGGACAGAAGAGAACCTTGAAACGATTACTGTCACCGTTAACGCGAAAGGTCGTGAGGATACTCTCACGCTTCAGGCTATCGAAATAAAAACCCCCCTTCTGGAACTCAGCGGTGAGGGGAGAATATCGGGCCTGGAAGGCATCAAGAATGTAAAAAAGGCGCTCCTCGAGATTGGGATGGAATCGAAGGAGTTTGATTATGAAAAGGTCGTTCAGATGCTTCCCGTGGAATATTTCCCCGAGTGGCTCTCCCTTTTGCTTACCCGCCAGATTCGAGGTGAAAGATCGAGGTTTTCGGCAATTCGATATAGAGGCAGCGTCGGTGATATGGCCGATGGCGAGGCATTTGTTCAAAATTTCTATGCCGCCCTTGATCTTATGGGGCAGAGCTTCGGTGCATGCCATGGCCCTGAGAGGATAGAGGGTGTAACCGGTTGGGTCGTTGCGGAAAAAGGAAACATTATCCTGAGAGACCTTTCTGGTCGAGCAGGCGGATCGAGACTGGAAGCGGTGAACATCACCTTCAAAGATGTGATCAAACCTGAGGAAAAGGTTCTCGTCGATGTGAAACTGGACATGGATGCCCGGGACTTTCTCTATGCCTGGAGGGCCGCCATAGTGCCCGAGAGCGCCCATGGCCTCCTTCTTCCTGTATCGGATATCGAGGAGGGGAGGATTCGTGGGCAGATCCGGACGTATAGCGATTCCGATTCGGCAGAACCGGTGAGGACCGAGGGGGAGATAGTTTTCGATAACTGTACCTTCAGGTGGGACGAGGAGTCCTTTCGCCATATGAGCGGTTCTGTGAAAAAGGAGGATTTTGATTCTCCCATGAAACTTGAACTCAGCGGGAAGGTTAATGATCTTTCATTTGCGAAACTCGATCTTGAAATGGAAGATCCCTTCGCGAATGTCCCCTATCGCTTTTCGGCATATCTGCGAGATGTATTTGATAACAAAACGTTTTCTTTCGATGAGGATGCCGATATCGCTGTGAGTGGAACGGGCACGGGATCTCAGATGGAGGGAAAACTGACAATTGCATCGAAGGGGTTCGACATTTTCGGGACTCATTACAGGCCCTTCGAGGGAGGAGTCAGGGGTGAGGGAGCAATAGCGGGAAAGGTCTTCTCCGGCAGAAAACTTGACATTACAGGGCTCCGTCTCGAAATGGAGCCGGGCAGCCTGTTTATGGATTACGGCATGGATGATGATGCTGGCAGCCTTAAAATTAAGGGGGCCTTAGACCTTGACCGTATGGAGGCCGAGATCCGCGGAGATTACTGTCTTCTGAGCGGAAAGGTCAGAGGTGATGCCGATATCTCCTGGAGTCAAGGGGCTGTATCATCTCTTTCCGGATTCATGGACTGTGAAGATGCGAAACTATGCTACAAAGATTCCTTTCTCAATATCAACGGACCCGCGAAACTTGAAAATAGAAGGTTAACAACAGACCGCCTTTCCGTCAGTTATGGCGATATGCAGATGGATATATCCGGCATACTTTTCATGGACAGGCAGCCTCATTTCACCGGAGCTGTTGTGATCGATGGAGTCAGGATAGATGAAAAAGAGGGGAGTATTACGAAGGAATTGGAAGGTCTTTCCGCCGATGCAACGCTGAAACTGACGAATATGAAATATCATGGAATACCGGTTGACGATGCGAGCGCGAAGCTGACCCTGGAAGATGGCAGACTGAACCTGGACAAGATGGTGGTCCACGCGCTCTCTGGTGTCGTCGAGGGAAAGGCGTCAATCGAAGATAAGGGCGCGACCGATCTCGATGTCAATGTGGTTTTCACCGATACCGATCTTGGAGAATTTCTCGATGCGATCTCGCCGGGAGAGGCAAAGATAAGCGGTACAATGAATCTGAAGGGGAGACTCTGGGGGAACGCCGACGCAATCAACGGCGATCTTATCTTCCGTGCCAAGGATGGATCTATCGCAAAGTATTATCTCATATCCAAGATGTTTACGGTCCTGAATGTCTACAAGATCGTTAAAAATAAGAAGATCGATCTTTTGAGTGAGGGCTTTTCCTATAACCGGATCAAGTCCTCCTTTGCGATCAGAGAGGGGGTCATGAAATTCGATGACTTCTATTTTACCAGCGATTCGGTTCAGATGTCGGTGGTGGGAGAATATTCACTTAAGAAAAGAGAGGTCAATGCGATAGCGGGAGTCCAGCCCCTGGAGACCCTGGGCAGGATTGTGAGTTCCGTGCCGGTTTTGGGCTGGGTGATGACCGGTGAGGATAAAAAACTCCTCGTGGTCATGCTGAAGATTCAAGGAGATATTGAAAACCCCACTGTCGTTCCGCAGACGGTTAATACCCTGTCCAACTCCGTCAAGGGAATCGTTTTACGATCACTGCAGCTCCCCTCCGAACTCATCACGAATCCCGAAAATGTCATCAAATAAGTCAGGAGATTGAGGCCTTGCGGCAGTGTTGGGAAGGGTTTGTATCCTTACCCCTCGTATTCCACCCTCAGTTTGTTCACTGTCAGGTGTGCTTTTCTCGTTGGTTCTGGAAGCCTGTAGCCCCTCGAGCTTGCGAGGGTGATTCTGATCGCCTGTTCGAGGTCGATTTTGTTTCCCTGGGATACGAAAACGGGCTTGACATTCCTCTTTGTACGAAGGACCGCCCCGATGACGGCTTCTTTATAGATGAGAGGCGCATAATTTCCCCGTTCTCTCTCTATATCCGCAGCACTTCCCACCAGTCTCTTTTTTGCACACCCTATGGTGGGTATATCGAGAAAGAGGCCGATGTGAGATGCCAGGCCGATCCCCCTCGGATGGGCAATCCCCTGTCCGTCAAATATGACCACATCGGGAGTTTTTTCTATTTTTTGAAAAGCCCTCAGGAGTGCCGGACCTTCTCTGAAGGTCAAAAGGCCCGGTATATAGGGAAATTCTGACTTTTCGACAACGGATGAAACTTCAATGATATCCATGGTGGAAAACTCGAGAAGGATGACGGCGGCAAAGAAGAGGTTCTCCCTCTTCGAATAGGAGATATCTGCCCCTCCTATGATTCTGATATCTTCCGGAAGTCCGTTGTTTCGGAGAATGAGCCTTTCCGACAATTCCTCCTGCAACCGTTTGGCTTCTCGATAATCAACGTTCCAGTTGTGGAGGTTCCTGACTTTCATTGTTCAGTTTAAAGGGCATAAGGGGCGAGAAGCTCTTTGGCTTTATCGATGTCCTTTTTTATCTGGACCACGAGCTTGTCGGGACTGTCGAACTTTATTTCATCCCTCAGGCGATCAATAAATTGAATGTCGATCGTCTTTTCATAGATATCCCCCTGGAAATCAAGGAGATGGACCTCCATGGAAAGTTCTTCGTTCCCGAAGGTGGGATTATATCCTATATTGATGACCCCCTGGTATCGGTTTCCCTCCACTTCGGCGATAATGGCATAGACGCCCTCAGCGGGGATCACCTTCTCCGATTCTATATTTGCCGTGGGAAACCCTATCTCGGTGCCCCGACGGAATCCCTTTACCACAGTACCGCTCATATTATAGGGTCTCGCCAGCATCCGTGAAGCCCCTCTTACATCGCCTTTGAGGATTGAAAGCCGCACGTTTGTGCTGCTCACTATCGTATCGTCAACCATAACAGCACCGATCTCTTCTACCTGAAACCCGAGTTTTTCCCCGAAGGTTCGGAGGAATGCGGCGTTTCCCCCCTTGTTTTTGCCGAAGGCGTAATCGTATCCTATGAAGAGCTTATTTAAGTGGAGTTTGTCCCAGAGGATATTCCTGACGAATTCCTCCGCCGTTGTCCTTGAAAATTCGGTGGTAAAGGAGATGAGGACCACGATATCTATGCTGAAGGATTCAATGAGACGTAATTTTTCGTCAAGGGTAGTAAGGAGAAAAAATGGCCTCCTTTCGGGGTGAATGACCTTTTGGGGGTGGGGATCAAAGGTTATGATAATCGATCTTCGGTTTGCCTCCGTTGATTCCTTGACCGTCCTTTTCAGTATCTCCTGGTGGCCAAGGTGAATGCCGTCAAAGTTGCCGATGGTGACATTGGAATCCCGATATTCCTGCGTAATATAATCAACGTTCCTGATGATCTTCATAGTTCCCCAATCCGTTTCATGTTTTGTGAAGGGGTATCGATTTTTCCTGTATGAGCAAGCCGATAGCGTGGAAAAGGTATAGCATTAGAGGAATATTTTCAAGCGTATTTTTCTTGACAACAAAGCGGGAGGGGAAGTATAGAGGGTTGCATTATTGAGCGTGCCGAAGGGGCGGAATTGGTAGACGCGCTAGGTTCAGGGTCTAGTGGGCGTATGCCTGTCCGGGTTCAAATCCCGGCTTCGGCACCATAGCATGTGAATGAGGCGTAATCTCAGAAGGTTGCGCCTTTTCTGTTTTTTCAGGGTGCGTATAGGGTGCGTCCGGGTGCGCGTCAAGTCGGTTTACGGCGTCCCTATTGGCACTCGGTATCAAGTGACCGTAAATGTCCACCGTCATTTGAATACTCGTATGTCCAAGCTGTTCCTTGACGTAAACAGGGCTTGCTCCATCGCTTAGCAAGAGGCTTGCATAGGTGTGTCGAAGATCATGCACCCTCATTTCTCGAAGCCCTGCAGTCTTCAAGACGCGCTTAAAGATGTAACGCACACTGTTCTGTGCGGTTGGAATTCCATCGTGGTGAAAAATTGCTTCTTGAATTTTTCCCGTACCTTTCTTTAAAGCTTCCTTGTGGGTTTCGACGTAAAGGCTTCTGAGTGATTCTATGAGCTGTTCCGACATATCTACCCGCCGTGTTTTGCCTGTTTTGGTGGGCCCCATATTTCCCCGCTTATATGACCGCCGCACTTCAATAAACTTACTGTGCCAGTCTATATCCCCCCACCTAAGACCGAGAATTTCACCTAATCGCATGCCGGTGCGCAATGCACAGAGAAAAAGAGGGTAATAGTCCTTGTAACTCTGCTTGCATGTTTCAAGGAAAAGGTGGACCTCTTCACGGTTCATTGGTTCGATTTCGCGGTTGTCTTTGGTTTTGAGTTGTAACCCTCTTGTCAGGCCGGTAACAGGATTTGCCTGTATGATTTCATCGTCAAGCGCGTAGTTCATGGGACCGCTTATTGATGCGTGAACGATGCGAAGGATGCTTTTCGAGTAACCTCTATTGTGAAGTTTCAGGAGAAGGTTTCGCACTTCCTTGCGCCTAATATCCGTGATTTTCTTTTTGCCAAGGGTAGGGTAGACATACCTTTTTAGGGCGTCACCATATCGTTCATGGGTGGCGGGCCGCCTTACTGCCTTGATATAATCATTGAGCCATAATTCGGCATATTCCTTGAACGATGGGACATCTTCGGGGCCGCTTTCTTCCTGTTTTTCAATCTCGAATTCCCCAAGCGTTAACTTGGCTTCTATCTTCCTGGCAACCTCAAGTGCTGTTTTTTCATCACCGACCTTTTTGGATTTGCGCTTGCCCTTGTGGTTAATGAAAATCCACCATTCGCCGGAACCTTGAATTTTCTCTTTAACCTTTACTGCCATTGGACCACCTCTTGAAATGGTTAAGGGGTCCAACCACTGCAACGAGGGGGAGCAAAGTTTCTTTGGTCCCGCTGCAACGGCGACCCCCTCTGTCTTATGCCTGGGCAACCAATGCTTTAATAGCATCGTAATGCGGCCCGCCTCTTTTTGCAACCTTAATGAAACCGTCAATCAATTCCTTTTCTTCCTCTGTCAACTCATAGGGTGCGCTCCTCTTTCTATCGTGTGCAGCATCGTCGATTTTCATGAGGTATCGTTCAAGTTCATCTACCTTGTCCCGCAGTTCGTAATAAAACCATGTCGCCCTTTCATCTTCAGGCTCAAGGTCTTCTTGGATAAAAGTTTCATCGAAAAGTTCCAAGAGCCATTGTATGGGTTTGATTCCCCATATAACGACCTCCTCCGCGCCTTTGCCGCCATTCCAATCAATGTCTTTAAGTCTCATCGTTTAACCCTCCCTATCAAAAAGCAAAAACCCTTAAAGACTCTCTCGGTCCATAGGAACCGCCCGAAGCGTCACCGTTACGGGTGTCTTTAAGGGTTTTATGTATGGTTCTTGTTTTCATTTTCCTATGGTTTAGAGATTAGCGTTATTACGTTATAGGTAGTATGCGTTATTGCGTTTTTTAAGTCAAGCGTTTTTCCATTGACTAATTAACGTTATTTGATTATTTTGAATCATGGCAAAAATTACCTACAACACACGTCTTGATGAAGAGCTTATCAAAAAATTCAAAATTCTTGCCATTGAGCGGGGCAAGCGGCAAAATGTGATCCTCGAAGAAGCTATCAGGGACGTTCTGAAAAAATACAAGAGGGAATTCAAAAACCCATCACGAGCTAAGTAATATAATGTAATGCTCCGAATTTCACTTACTGCATAATTTCGATTTCTACAGCATTTTCAGAAATGTTAAAGAGGTGCAGAGAAGTGGGAAACTTAAAAGATTGGGATTTTGGAAACACCGAACTAAATTCTAAACAACAACTCATCAATAGACAAAAATCGGCGTTAAACGTTTCTGTAGTTGCATTAGACACGGAAAGTAAAGAGGGGGTGTTTTATGACCCCAAAAATGGAAGCGTGAGAGCAAATCTCAGTGCATGCGAGTGTTACGATTTCAAATATGTGGGAAAATCACCCAGAAAAAAATTTACTCCATGTATGCATATTTATCGCTTAGCGATAGAGCTTGGCATGATGAAGGTAAGATATTATGACAAAAAAGCATTGGAAAGTTTATCCGTACTCCAAGCGTTGCCAAGGGATTTATCTAAGTGGGGTAAATGGAATCAAATCATTCACAAAGCTCGTCTTCAGATAGATAGACAATTTAGGGCATACGGTATAGTTGATGATAATCAGATTGTAGATACACGGACTAAATCGGGAATTATTAACGGTTATGAAACAACATTAGATCATTGCACTTGTCCAGACTTCGAAGAAAGGAAATTACCTTGCAAGCACATCTATTGTCTTGCTATTTTAACAGGATTATCGCTTGAATTAGATAGGGAGGAATATCAGAGAAGAAAAGAAGAATATGAGAGAGAATTCACTCCTTTTATTACAGTCAGAGCCAATATAAATAAAAGACAAGTAGTTGCTTCTGCTTTGAGAAAGGGTCTTGCAAAATTATTTGACAAGAAGTGATAGAAATCAAGATATCTATGTTAAAAAACAGATCTTAAATTTAGGACAATAGACCAAACCACAACTAAATTGAGCGCCATTTTTCGGTTAGGCGTCCTACGTGAGTATCTCACGAAACGTTGTTTCATCATAAGTTTTCTTCCGGTAATTACAACCTGCTTCTGGCCGGTTGTTATCGCACCATTTGCCCAATTTTCAAAGATCGATTTTCTCAGTTTTAAGAGTATTCTTTACAATGCTATTATACTTTTCCCATCTTCCCCATGGCTTTCTTCAAAACCCCGCTCGGTCTACTGTAATTCTCCATCAATTGACGTAATCGCTTTTCAACAAACATCCGTTCCTCGCTTCCCGGCTTCATCTGCTTTGGGATGTTCAGCAAATCACGCTTCAAAACATGAATCCTTGCCACAAATTCATTCTTCACATCTTCCCGAAACATCAACTCGCCCTGCCTTAAAAGAAGCTCCAATTCCTTCAGCTTTCGTTCGGCCATGAGTTTTAAACGTCTTTCTTCTATCAGAGTGGTGTCCATTGTCTTAGATCCAACACGGTTATCTTTGAACCACCTGACACTTTCCAGGAGTGGATATTTACCCCTGCCATGCTTCGGGAATCCTTCAGATACCCATTCTGAGAGAGTTGACCGCGAAATATTAAGAAGCTTACAGGTGTCATTTGTTGACAAAACCACATTTTCAACACTTTTTATGATCTGCATAATAATTCTCCTCTCTTGTTGTTTGTAAGGCAAAATATTTCATCACGAGCGAGCGAGGGCCGCGCTACGGGAAACTGCAATCTCTTTTCCTCTGGGAAGGACCCATAAACCTTTAATCATCCCAGTATCTCCGCTGTGGCCGGTGCTGATTTGAATCGGGGTCAACATTCCGGTCTGTCGTTTCGAAAAGATAATGCCCCTGCTTCTCAAGCCAAACTTTTTTCTGCAAAACACCCGTTCTTCTGTGCTGATTGATCTGCAGGCAGGCCACATTATCCCCGATGTCGGGAAATCTCTTAATCATGAACGCGGCATCGCTTTCCTGTTCAACAAAGCTACTGTCCCTTATCTCCCCAAAACCGTCATTTCCCTTCTTGGTGTGACACATAAGAAAGATAATCAGGTTTTCCCGGACGGCTAAGAGCTTCAGCTTCCTGATTACCATTCCTATCTCGATTGACGGGTTGCGGGTGCGGGCCATGTCAACAATGTAGTGTAGGTGATCTAAGAATATAATCCGGGTCCTGTATTTTTGAAGGCTTTCGATAATCCTGTTTTCCAACCAGTCAAGGTTAGCTGCCTTTAGTATGCGTGGCATGTATATAAGGGGAAGGTCATCAAAGCATGATAAAAACTGTTGTGGGGGAAGTTCAAAAGAGAACCAGAGAGAAAAAACCTGCTGATCGTGAAAGTTCCTTGTTAGCGTTTGGGAAAAGAGGCTCTTCCCGTTCTTGGTGAGTCCGCTTACAGCAATAAGCTCCCCAGGAACAAAACCATCAATCAGCTTATCAAGTGTCGGGATCTTGCTTTTAACTTTAAAAAGATGCTTCTGATTCTTTACGATCTCCTGCATCTCAAAGGATGTGATGATTTTATCCTCTCTGTCATATTTACTTAAATCAACTTGGTTCATTGCAGCCACTCCGGTAGTTGTTCTTTGTAGAGGTCTTTCAGTTCCTCCTGTTCAATTCTTATAAAATACTCGCAGTATTGACGGATAAAACCGTCGTCCATCGTTTCCTTCATGTCTACCAGTAAACCAATGTCGCATTTCAAAAACTCGATACTGTCTTTGATGTCCTCTCGCCATGCTTCCCGAAGCTCATCAAGGAAAGACCCCTCTCGCTCTTCCCCATATTCACGCACCTGATAAATCGCTTCCACAATCCATCTTTGCATAACTGGATTGTCACAGTGTTCATCATACAGCCTTTCAAGCTCATCCTCTTTCAAGGGGAATTGTTTATTATTCATCACCGGGCCTCATCATTTCAGCTTCATCAATATATCTAGCCCAGTGAGCTTTTCTAAAAAGGGTGTCCGGGTGAAAGTATTTTGGATTGTCTATGAAATATTTGTCCTGGGATTTAGTAACGATGATTCGGCAACACTCATATACGGAGCCGCCGTCTTTCAATCTAGCAATGATGTTCTTATCGCTTGTAATCGGTCTTAGCTTTTTACTAACTAACTTTTCTCGCTTTTCATTTAAAAGTTCTAAAACCTCTTTTATTCCATCTTCAAGAAGGACTTTCTCATTACCATGATGGAGGATATATATACTCTTTTCCTTCTTATACATTCTTGTCTGTGGCACTTTGTTGGCAGGTTGCTGGTCGTTTTGTGGGTCGTCTTCAGATTCACCACCCTGATAAGTGCCCCAATTCACTATGGTAATTACCGAAAATCTGTTGGTCGTTTTGATGGTCAATATTTTCCAGTTTTTCAGAATGTCAAGGCCTGTACGGACTTCCCGCTCACTAAGCCCTGTTTCCCTTGCTGCTACACGTCTTCCGAAGATAAATTGCCCGGGTTCAAGTATGATTTCCTGATTCCCTATAATAGCCTTGCGTTGCTTGTGTGATGCCTTTAAAAGGCAATATGTAAACAAGACCCAAACATTATGATTTCTTAAGATACCGCTGTCCAAGGATCTGCGATATAGTTTAATCCAACCTCTGTTCATAAAGCGTACTCCGCGGGATCTTCAAAGCGAGCTTCCATCAATTGAGTCAACTCTTCCTCGGTGATTCGGACGCGTCCCCTTTCCCCTGCAAGCTCCGCTATCAATAAAAAGATATTTGCAGCCATAGGGTTATTTTCAAAAATTCTATCGTATCTTTTCTTAAATCTTCGATTCGGTTTGAAGGTCATCTTTCACAATCCCGGATTAACTAAGGTCACTGACCACCTCTTCAACGATCTGATCAACACAAGATTCCCCCACCTCGAAGGATTCAAGGAATTTGTCGATCTCAGAATATTTTACAAGAACTGTTCCACTGGGAAGACGCGAATATCTCAAGCCTTCACGCAACCACTTGCGAAAGGTCCGCTCTTTAACGCCTGCGTAGGGTGCAGCCTGTTTGACTTTTGCCCAGCCTCCATTCATGTCTGTTTGCTAGGTCCTTTTGATTTTATGAGCTTCCATGTAATCGTGAAGGTCGTTAACGGCATACCTAACCGATCGCCCCACCTTGGTGTAATTAAATGCTTTTCCTTGACTTCTCCAGTTTCGTAGAGTCTGCACCGACACCCCGGTGATCATCGATGCCTCATTTTCGTTTACCCATCGCTTAACTGTATAATTCATCTTTTATTCTCCCTTCAAAAAGCGACTTATAAAGGTATTATGTTTGTCTTGTTATTTACCCTTAAATGTCTATGTAATCAAGTAGTTAAGTGAAAAATAGATTGACGTGAAAGGCGTTTTTACACAAAGCTGAAAATATTAGGCAAATTAAAGAATGTTAAGATAAGGAGGGCTAACTTTTTCTTAATTGTGATTGTATTTCGTAGAAATTTCTTTCGAGGTATCTGACTTTTCCAATCGAATAAGTTACTTTCGGTTGGATTTGTGGGTTTGTGATGTTTAATAATTCAGCAATAAGTGAAAATACGTCTTGCTGCGTGAAGCCCATTTCCTTAGCTGGTTTTATGAAAACAGCAAGAAGTATGTGCACAAGCATTCCTAACTGCTGGTTTGCCGTTTTCAGCCGTGGATTAATGCCCAATGTTTTTAAGACGTTTTCATACAGGGTTTTTTGATCATTCATTAGAGAATACCTGTTCTCAAATCTACACAAGACGGATTCTAATACATCTCGCTCATCGTCCCTTATGAGTCTGTCAGCTTTCTTCAAGAAGCCTTTAAGGAATCTTATACCGTATGAGTAACGATCATTGATCTCTTTTAGCTTTTGCGATAGTTCACCGTAACGGAAGGACTTCGTTTCAGGGCGAAGTGGTCCCGTCAAATGCATTCTAACTTCTTCTATGGCAATCCCTTTGCTTATAAGCGCATTTAATAAAGCCTTGTTTTTAACTCCGGAAATTGATGAAACAAGATCTCTGTCACGATCCCACTTACTAAAGTCATATTTTGCTTTCTTTTTTGGCATACTATCCACCGCCCGATAGTACCGCATTGTTTAAGGTGGGGGGGAAACCGTGCGGTCTTCGGCTTTCGGGTGCGCTCCCTATCCCCCCACAACACGAAAGGGATATTACTTATTAGATTCTATCATCTTTGCAGATCCTTGCAAACAGGTGTGTATAGGGTGCATTTTAAGACAAAATATTAGCACTTTCCAAAATACCAAGCCTAACAATATCAAATAGTTAAGCATTACCGAGTCATTCCCGGCTTCGGCACCATAGAAAAATTAAGGGGTACCTCAATTTGAGGCACCCCTTTTTTTATGATATTTAAAAGAAGAAATTAGCCCTTTGTAAATCGCTTTTCCGAATCGGGCAGATCGAGCCCGAGGGTTCCGCCGGGGTTCATGATGTTGTTGGGGTCGAAGTGTCGTTTGAGGGCTGCAAGGATATCGGTCAGGTTTGTGCCGAGCTGACCTTCGAGCCAGGGGGCGAAAAGTTTTCCTATGCCGTGGTGGTGACTCATGGCCGCTCCCGATTTCTGAATCGCGTCCAATACGCCCCGGTGATATTCGACAAATTCTTCCTTCCCCATCTTCCCGATAAATATGAAGTAGAGGTTTGTTCCCTGGGGATAGAAATGGGAGCTGTGGGTCATGCATACTGTCCGGGGCCTGCTTTTGCAGTAGTCTCTGACCGACCTGTGGACATGATGGAGCTGTTCCCAGTTGACGGAGCACTCCAGTGTGTCGACGATAATCCCGAAATCCTGCAGATCCTCTCGCATGAAGGGATCCCTGTACCGTCCGTGCTCCCAGCTTTTCGTGACAAATCCCGTCGTGTTCATGGCGCCGTATTTTCTGCAGACCTTCTGAATTTTGCGCTTTACCAGTGACGTGAAATCGGCATCGCCGTCGGTGGTGCCGATAAGGAGACATTTTTCACCGGCCCTGTAGCCCCTCATTGTGAGGATTTTGTCGATGATCGTTCCCTCGACGCCGTAGAGCTTCATGGCGATATCGGTCTCTTCCGGATCGGAGAGCCTGAAAACGGAGGGGTAGCCGAATTCTCCCTGCATGACTTCCCGGACGGCATCGACGGCATCTTTCCAGTTCTTGAAGATGAAACTGAATCTTCGCGTATTTTCAGGCTGATACCGGTGAATTTTCAGGGTTGCCGATACGAGGACGCCGAAGGTTCCCTCGCTTCCTATCATGATCTGATCGATGGAAGGTCCCGTGGCGGATGCCGGGTATTCATGCGTCTTTACGGTGCCCGCAGGCGTAATATATTCCTGGGAGATGACCAGATCTTCTATCTTTCCGTAATAGGTGGAGTTCTGGCCCGCACCGCGGGTTACGATCCACCCCCCCACCGAGGAATATTCGAAGGATTGGGGGAAATGTCCGAAGGTATAGGCATGGTTCGTCTGAAATAGGTCCGGTGCATTATTGAGGGCCTTTTCAAGGTCGGGCCCGAAGATGCCTGGCTCCACCGTAACGGTCTGGTTTTTTTCGTTCAGGCTTATTATTCTCTTCATGTGAACGCGCATATCGAGAGAAACTCCTCCTTCCATGCACTCGACACCCCTGGTAACGGAGGAACCGGCCCCGAAGACGTATACGGCGATCCTCTTGTCATTGCAGTACTCGACTATTTTCCGTATGTCCTCTTTGTCCCGGGGGCGAAGGACGGCGCCGGGGAGGTTTTCCACGATCTTTTCTCTCAGCCTGAAGGCATCGTACATGGTCTTGCCGTAGGCAACTTCGAGCCGGGAGAAATCATCCGTTTTTACGTTTTCTTCCCCCACAATGTTTCTGAATGTCTCTATGTTTTCGGGAGAAAGCGTCGAAGGGACATCGAAGGATACCTCTTCAAGGGCCATATTTTGCGGTTCCCTGAAGTCATCGTCGGTCATGTCAAAGACTTCCTTCATGAGCTGGTAGAGCCTCTTGTTGGGATGTTTGAACTGGTCCATATCTCCCCATTTAAGTATGGTCCTGTACGATTTTGCTGACGGTATGCCTTCATACCAGTCCGGATAGAACTCGTCCTTCTTTTTCATCACCGCACTCCTTCTCCCCTGTTGAGCCTCCTGTACATGGCCCGGTTGTTCTTATATATGGTAACGAACTCCGCGAAAAGTGCATCGTATATTCTTCTGTTTTCTTTCCTCGGATGGAAAGTATTTTCATACTCGATGAGATCGGGGATATCGTCAAAGGATATCTCACCAAGTCCCACCGATGCGATGAATGCGGCGCCCCTCGCGTTTGCCGACATGGGGTCCTTTACCTGACGGATGTCCCTGTCGAGCACATCGGCAAATATCTGGCACCAGAGCTCCGATTTTGCCCCTCCACCCACCATGTTGAGGGGATTTACCCTTCGTTTTACGAATTTTTCCACGTACTGAAAACTCCAGCGTGTATTGTAGGCGACCCCCTCGAGGACGGACCTCGCTATATCGCCCTGGGTTGTGGTCTTTGAAATATTATAGAGGCCGGCCCTGAGAGCAATATCGTCAACCGGTGTGCGCTCACCGTTCAGCCAGGGCGTAAAGATCAGCTTGTTGCTTCCGGGAGGGGCGTCTCGGGCAATTCTGTCTATCTCTCTGTAGGGATTCTCCGGGACATCTTCTGACACGATTCCTCCCTTGAAAAAGAGGACATTGTCAAGGAGAAAGCCGAGGCATCCGCCGGCGATGTCCTGCTCGTTGACGCTCTGATATTTGCCGGGGATTGCAGTGGGGAATGAGGCGATGGAATGGAGAACGTCAGTTTTCTTGAAGGGAACTACACACTGGACCCACGAAGAGGTTCCGATATAGATATGTCCCTCGTAGTCTCGTACGGCGCCCGAACCGATGCAGGCCGCCTGATGATCAGCGGAACCCATTATGACTTTAACATCTTTGCCTATACCTATCTCTTCCGCCACCTCGGGTCGTATGGTTCCGAGGATGTCTGTCGATGCCTTAAGGTGGGGCAGTTTTTCTCTTTCGATATCGAGGTGATCAATCAGGGCGTCATCGTAGCGGATGTTATTGATGTCCCGTATGTTTGTAACCCAGAAGAGGTGCATGGAGTCGAAGGAGGCGGCACACTCGCCCGTCAGCCTGAGATTTAGATAATCCTTGCTCGGGAGAAATTTGTATGTTTTTTCGTACACATCGGGGAATTCATATTTGGTGAGGAGCACGTGGGCGATATCGTCTTTTCCCGAAAGCGTGGGTCCACCCGCCGTTTTCGGTATCCATCGAAGGAGGTTCAGAAGGCCGTAGCCTTCGATGCTTGGAAATCCTTTCACCATTTTTTTTATATAGGGGGCACCGCGGGAGTCCATCCAGGTGAGGGAATTCATGAGATGACGGCCTCTGTTGTCTACGGCAACGGTGCTCGAAAAGGTGCTTGAAACGCATAGGGCGGCGATATCATGTGGCGGAACCACGCCTTTTTCGACGATTTTTTTTGACGTCGTTACAAGGGCCTGCCACCAGTCCTCAGGGTCCTGTTCGGCGCCCCCTCCCGGCAGGAAATATATGGGGGTTTTCTCAAATTCGAAATCGAGGACATGGCCCTTTGTGTCAACAATGGCTGTTTTGACGCCCGACGTCCCGTGGTCAATGGCGAGGATATATCTGCCGTTTTTCATGTTCCCTTCCTTTTTCAGGCAGCCTGCCCCGATCGTTATATGTCGAGTGTGGTTACCTTCCCATCGGCATCGACTGACTCCACGATGACGCCGCTGAAGGATTCTTTGTCGCCTTTTTTCTCGTCCAGTTTCATGACCTTCGTGATGAGTTCGATGAAATCTGCGGGATTCACGCATCCTTCCGGTGGGAGGACTCCCTTTTCCTGTATCTTCCCCTGTTCCATCAGCATTGCGCCGATTGCAGCCGGTATTCCCGTTCCCTCGCCAAGAGCTTCACTCGCTGAGGCCATATGAAATCGGTACTCCAGGTATTTTCCGTCCTTCTTTCCTTTCGCCACGACGGAACAGCAGCCCCGCTGGGTACCGAAGTTCGTATCCCGAAGGATCCTCTCTCGCTCTTTCAGTATATAGGCGATTGAAAAATCGTGGGGGACGACACTGATTCCTTGGACGTTGATGGGCTCCTTGCTCGCGAGACCCATCTCGCAGAGATTTCGTATAAGATCGTAATACTCGTTGGGAAGGACTGAGCCCTTGTTGGTTACTCTGTTTACCTTCATATATCGGGGGATCGTTACTTGCTCGGGGTGCGGATAGGGATAGAGGGGCACATTTTTCCCCACAACGGGAAAGTCGAAGGTCTGTCTCAGTGCAATGCCGTCTTTCTCGAAAAACCTGACATATTTCAATTCTCCCTCCAGGAACATGGGGATATCGATGGACATGCAGTGAAAGCGGTGTTCGAGAACGCCCGCACCCTCGACCGGTTCTCCGCCGTGGGTGTGAAAGATATCGATGGAATCCGTTTCGTCGAGCAGTGTGTCGTAGGCGAATCGTGCAAGGACGTTTGTGGCCCCCGGCGAGCTCCCCATTCCGATGAGGCCTGAAATCCCGGCCCTTTTCGCCTCGTCGTCCATATCGAGTATTTCCAGTGTCACGTCTACGTCATCGCAGATATCCACATAGTTTTTTCCCGATTCTATGACGGCACGAAGTACGGTTTTAACTGTCTTATAAAAGGGACCGACGCAGTTGAGGACGAGATCGCATGGCCCTATGGCATCCTTTATGCTCGACGGGTCATTGGCATCCACCCTGACGGCCGATACCTTTTTCGAACCGAGATCGGCGACCATTCTGTCGGCTTTTTTGATATTAAAGTCTCCAATGACCACCTGCGAGAAGAGTCCCTGTGATGCCAGCGTCTTCACGGCAACACTCCCCACGGCGCCGCAACCCCCGAGCACGATTACCTTTGACACGATAGTCCCCCTCCTTTTTGACAGATTCGCTATAAGTGAAATTTCCGGGAATTCGTCATTCTCGATCTAATCGGGAATCCACTATTTATGTGCTGTGATATTTCTTATATAACAACCATATATTCAGTATCGCAACCCTGCGGGAAGCTCAATTTTAACACTTAGATTTCACAGTTCTTTCATAAAGAAGAATCGTATCCGGTGTCAAGGGTAATGTGTCTAACCCTTCTCTCTGGTGCGTAAATGTAACCATCTTGACAAATATTAAATCGTTATTATATTACCGACATGACCAATTATATCAATATTATTAGTATATTGAGATAAAAAGGCTAAAGAAGGAAAGGAGGATAAATGTTATGTGGTTGTCAGATTTGAGAAGGGAGGGAAGTTTTTTTGATACATGGCGGGACATGGATTACCTGCACCGTGAGATGAACCGACTCTTTTCAGGCGAGCGTCTTCCTTTTGCACAGGGATACCCTGCGGTAAATGTCTGGGCCGATGAAAATGAAGCGGTAGTCACTTCCGAGATACCGGGAATCGATCCCAAAGATATCGAAATATCCATAGAAGGTGAGATGCTTTTGGTGAGAGGGTCTCGAAAGCTCGATGCACTCAAGGAGGGAGAGAAATATCACCGCCAGGAACGAGATCACGGAAACTTCGGCAGAAGGATTCGACTCCCCTTCAGGGTTGATCACAAATCGGTTGAGGCCAGGTATGAAAGGGGTGTTTTGAGTATCACACTCCATCGCCTGGAGGCGGATAAACCGAAAAAGATTCAGGTAAAAACAGAATAGGGAGGTGAACTCCATGGCAGACACAACGAAAGAATTAAAGAAAAGGGAAGTAGAGGCTTCCGTTGAAACGGAACAGACGAGAAACAGGAAGGTCTTTGTTCCCAAGGTTGATATCATTGAAACGGAAGGCACCATAGAACTTATTGCCGATATGCCCGGTGTCGATGAAAAAAATATCGACATTGATCTGGAAAAAGGGGTCCTGACGATCACCGGTGTAATCGAACCTGAACGATATAAAGACCAGCGTGTCATATATGCAGAATATGAGATTGGCGATTACCAGCGTTCTTTTTCGATTTCCGACACCATCGATCAGGATAAAATCGAGGCGTCCGTCAAAGACGGTGTATTGAGTTTGACGCTTCCCAAGGTCGAGCCCGCAAAGGCAAGAAAAATCAAGGTAAATGCCGCATAATAATAAGAGGAGGGAAAACCATGACTATAAAAGATCTTGTAACAAGGGGCAGAAGAGGGAGGAATCTTCCTGCAAGGGGAGAGGAGGGATATCCCTTCTTTTCTCTCCAGAGACAGGTAAACGATCTTTTCAACTCTTTCTTGCGTGGTTCTGAGCTTTCTCCTTTCAGAGAGATGGATGAGTGGTATGCTGAATTTTCACCGAAAATTGACGTTCATGAGGATGACAAGAAGATTGAAATTGCCGCAGAGCTTCCGGGAATGGACGAAAATGATATAGAAATATCTCTTGCGAGGGATTCGATTACGCTGGTGGGTGAAAAGAAAGAGGAGAAGGAAGAGAAAGGCAAGGATTGCTGGCATATGGAAAGAAGTTACGGCAGGTTCCGCCGGATAATCCCGCTCCCGGCAGAAATTGACAGTGAAAAGGCGAAGGCAACCTTTAAAAAGGGTGTGCTTCGTGTCTCACTTCCCAAAACGGTAACTGCCGAGCCAGCCGGCAGAAAGATTCAAATCAAGACCGAATAGTGAAAAACGCTGAGGAACATAAGCCGGTGAGCCCATGAGACACTCTCATGGTAACTCCCGGCTTTTTTATCTCTGATCAAGCATGCCTTAAATTGACTCAGCTTCTGACGATATTTTTTCGCTTAATTCCTTGTACGTAACAAGTGCCCGCAGGGCCTTTGCCGCCTGTTCGGGACTTGCAAAGACCGGAACGTTCCGCCTGAGGAGTCCCTTTATGAAGTGGTCACTGAGACTTCGAAAGGTGAACCCTACAAGGGGTTTTCCGTGCGCTTTGAGAAGTCCTGAAACGGATTCGCAAAGTCTCTCTATCAGCGCTACGCTCTTTTTTTCGATCCTTTCAGCGGCCACACCCATCTGTTCCAGTGACTGTTGCACCATGGCGGTGGGCATTAGAAAATAGATCATGAGCGCATCGGCGTTTTTTTCATCAAGAAGTATGTCGGGAATATTTGAAAAGTAATCCATCGGGTTTTTGGCGAAGGTAAGGTCAATCGGGTTTTGTATGCTTCCCGTGTGAGGGATGAAGGGGGCAAGTTTCTCCTCCGTTTCCGGCGATAAGCTCGGAAGTTCGAGTCCCAGCCGTCCGCAGGAATCTGCGGCACTCGCACCCGGTCCGCCCGAATGGGTCTGAATAACTACCCGCCGCCCCGCCGGTTTCGGCAGACAGGCAAGGACCTGGCAAAAATCGAAGAGCTCCGCAATTGATTCTGCCCGTACAATCCCGGATTGACTGAAGACACCGTCGTATAATTTATCCGGACCCGCCATTGCACCCGTGTGTGACAGGCCCGCCTTCTTTCCTTCTTCGGACCCTCCCACATAGAAGGCAACAATAGGTTTTTGCTGACTAATCTCTCTCGCCGCTTTTATGAAGGCCCTTCCGTTTCTGATGCCTTCGATATAGAGTGCGATCACTTTCGTGTGTGGACAGGCGCCGAGATATTTCATGCAGTCCACGATATCCACATTCGCCTCATTTCCCACACTGAAGGCAGTGCTGAAACCGAGGCCCCGCCGCGCGAGGTAATCAAACATCTGCGTGACGAAACTTCCGCTCTGAGACGCCATGCCGATAAATCCGGCCGGCCCCTCGTATCGCAGAAAGGTCGTGTTCAGCTTGTGGTGCGAGTTTGTAACTCCGAGGCAGTTGGGTCCTATGAAACGGATCCCGTAAGTATCGGCAATCTCAATGAGCTCTTTTTCCAGGGCCTTCCCTTTTTTGCCGGCCTCTTTGAATCCTCCCGAGACAACAATGGCATGCTTGATCCCCCTTTTGCCGCAGTCCGAAAGCGTCTGGCTGACAATCCTGGTGGGAAGGACAAGAATTGCGAGATCCGGTACCTCGGGAAGATCGTAAACGCTTCGGTACGCTCTGAGGCCCTGGACGGTTTCTTCTTTTGGATGGACGGGATAAATCGCTCCCTCGAAGCCGAGGTCCATGAGTGAATTGAGCTGCGTCGTTCCCATGGCGGAGATATTGTTGGATGCTCCGAAAAAGGCGATGCTTTTAGGATTGACGATCGGGAAAAGGGGGCTTTCGGTAATGGATTTCAGCATAGTTTGTCTCGTATCATAGCAGCGAGCGAAGCACAAAGTGATCTGTGGATAACAGATTGTGGTGGGGGATTCAAGGAATAAAAACGGCGAGAGCTGAAATGAAGAGCGAATGGATTCCCCACTGCGTTAAACAGCGTTGACGAGCGTTTTCCCTCAGCAGTTGGATCTTTATTGCATCTAAGCTTCGGGGATATCCACTTAACGCATCGAGAGCCTGATACGTTCCACCGCTTTGCAGATACTCTCGATGGATCGGTCTATCTCGTCTTCCGTGGTCATCTTTCCGACGGAAAGGCGAATGGTTCCCATGGCGTATTTCTGGGGCACGCCCATGGCGCCGAGGACGCCTGATATCGCGGTAGACCCGGCATGACAGGCCGAACCGGCAGAAGCGGCAACGTTTGTCATCTCAGAAAGGAGAAATGTTGCGTCAATATTCGGAAATCCCACACTCAGCGTATTCGGTATGCATTTTTCGGGATGCCCGTTCAGCCTGATATCACCTAATCTTTCCTGTAATCCCTCAAAGAGACGGTCACGCATCTTTTTCATATGGGAGGTGTTTTTCGTGAGGTCGCGCTTCGCAATTTCACATGCCTTCCCGAGACCCACTATGTAGGGTACGTTTTCCGTTCCCGCCCTCATGTTTCTCTCGTGGCCGGCGCCGTGCATGAATTTCTCAAGCCCGATTCCCTCGCGGATATAGAGCGCTCCGATTCCCTTGGGAGCATACATCTTATGGCCGGCGATGGAGAGAAGATCAACGCCGAGCTCTTCCACATCGGTTTTCGTTTTACCCATTGACTGGGCGGCATCGGTATGGACCATTATCCCCTTTTTTCTCGCGAGGGCGGTAATTTCTCTTATCGGCTCAATTGTTCCCACTTCGTTGTTTGCGTGCATGACGCTGATGAGGACGGTTTCGGGCATGATGGTCTTTTCCAGCGCCGAAAGGTTGATAATTCCCTTCTCATCGACGGGGATATAGCTCAGGGGAAACCCTCTGGTCTCGAGGTACCGGCATACCTCCGTTACGGCGGCGTGTTCTATGGATGAAATGATAAGGTGATTGCCTTTATCGGCATGGGCATAGACGGCACCTTTGATGGCACAATTATTGGATTCGGTGCCGCTCCCGGTAAAGATGATTTCACCTGGCCTGCAGTTGAGAAGATTCGCCATCTGGCTTCTGGCCTTTTCTATGGCGTCTTTCGCCTGAGCTCCATACCAGTGTGAACTCGATGGATTGCCGAAGTGTTTTTCCAGGTAGGGCCTCATTGCCTCAAGGACTTCCGGATCGATCGGAGTTGTGGCGTTGTAGTCAAGGTATACAGGTTTCATGGTACTTATTTTACAATCCTCACTATCTCCCTGAAGTTATCGCCTTCCGCAACTTTCAAAAGTTCGAAGAGGGCCATTTCCGTACTGGTAAGTTTAGCCCCGGCTTCTTTCATCCTTTCTATGCCGATCGCTCTGTTCTCGGTAGTTCTCGAGGAGATGCAGTCAGCGATAATATGGACCTCATAGCCCGCCTGTGTCAGATCGACGGCGGTCTGATAGAGACAGACGTGGGATTCTATTCCCGCTATCAGTATCTGCCTGCGATTCACTGTGCTGATTGCATTCATTATTTTCTCGTCACCGCAACAGCTGAAACTGCTCTTCGGTATCGGGTTGAAGTTGTCGAAAAGGGAAGAGATTTCCGGTATCGTCGGCCCCAGCTTTTCCGGGATCTGCTCCGTCACTATTATGGGGATTTCCAGGACCTGAATCCCCCTGATGATTTTCTGAAGGTTTTCATAGAGGGCATCTCTTTCGTACATCCCCCTGGCCAGGTTTCCCTGGATATCGATTACGAGAAGGAGCGTGGTTTCGGGAAGAAGCATTGCTGTCCCCTGTTGGTTAAGATATTTCTTCATCAATGATAAAAATGTCTAAATCGGTTTTTTCGGTATTGCAAGGAAATTATTCGTGTCGGATCAGCGGGAATTGATATGGGACGATGTGTTGCTCTCTACAGCGCTATCTCCATTTCCTGATCGGCGGCCATGCATTTCAGGGAGGAATCCTTTTTATCTATAATTTCTTTACAATCTTTGACAAGATCATCCACCTCCCTGTCGGTTCTCTCCTGATTATGGTGGAAGAGTACGAATGTTTTCACCTCTGCATCAAAGGCCAGCCTGAGTGCATCCGTATACACGGTATGCCCCCATTCCTTTTTGCTTTTATAGTCTTCCTCTGTGTATTCGGCGTCGTGAAACAGAAGGTCGGCATGGGCCGAGAACTTGCAGTAGTCATCGTAATCAAGTCCGCCGGGATGTTTATAGGCCAGTTCGTTGTCCGTGAGAAAGACGAAAACCTTTCCGTCTTCGATGAATCGGTAGCCGGTCCCGTAATTGGGATGGCTGAGCGGTATCGATTCTACCGTCATGGACCCAATGGTAAACGTGGCATCGGCGGCACCCTGATAATCGATATCGGCACGGATATCACTATATTTGACCGGGAAATTTGGCGGTCGCATGACACGGGAGATCATTTCTTTGATTGAAGCCTGGGCAAAGGGGCACCCCGTCATCTTAATGAAGGTCTTCTTTGAATGAAGTGGTTTAAAGAAAGGGAACCCTATCAGGTGATCCCAGTGGGCGTGGGTGAATATCATGTGGTATTCATGTCGGTTCTCGGCAAGGAGATTGTTTCCCAGCCTGCGAATTCCCGAGCCCGCATCGACGATGACAACCTTGTCGTCCCTTGTCCGTATTTCAATACAGGTTGTGTCTCCGCCATACCTGAGGTATTCTTTCCCTGAAACGGGGATAGACCCTCGCGCCCCCCAGCATCTGATAATCATATTCCGCTCCCTGCTCCGAAATTACAAGAGACCGCTTAAAACTGGACGGTATAAGAAACCATAATACTTTCACATTTCTATCATAGTACTATCAAATATTTCAACTTCATTGTGAGAGTGATTGATGTTGAAATAAAAGACGGATGAGATGTTAAACGGTATATATGGACCCTGTTTTCAAACGGTACTGTACCCTTGAATCTGAACTTATGCAGAGGTGTTGTTGTAAAGCGGATATCCCTACGTTCCGTGGAGACTCTGAAATCCCTTTATCCACAGTTTTGAATAGTAACTGTGCGCCGTATAGAGAACTCCGAGAGGATTATGCCCGGTGACCCTGTCCTTTACAGCGAGTACCGTCGTGGGTGCATCCGCATATTTGAAAAAGAGGGCGTCATGTCCTACACAGAGTCCCATGGCGATGTTGAAATCGGTTTCCGAGTCGTTCAGGATCTTTGCCTGCAGGATCGGGTTGCACATCGGTTCGTATTCACCGATACAAATCTTTTCATCCTGCCTGATTCCGATTTCTTCCTTCGGTATCGAACCGACCTTGCATACGGCAGAAACGACTTCAAAACCCTGGGCTTTCAATATCTGGGCAATCAATCTTCCTTCTTTCAGGAGTCCTTCGCAGAAGACGAGACCAAGACGACGGTATCCCATCTTGGAGGCAAACTCGCATATCTCCTGAATTCTCGGCTTTGTGGGATACAACATGGCGTCTTTCTCGCCTCTCCCCCCGTAGCACTCCGCTTCCTGAATGGATGCCTGTCGAGCAAATTCTGCTACTTCCTCTTTTTGATATTCTTTTCGCGTCTCTTCTGTCAGAGCCTTTTTTGTCAGGGTTGGACAGGCCTTATGACCCTTTCCGTTTCTGTTGACGCAGATTCTTTCCATTGGTGACAGGGGACAGCCGGCACAGTCCGGCAGGACATTTTTCGACATTTCCGTTCTCCTTCCTCGATTCAGGGATGGTATAGCAGAAATCATGGTCAAAATCGAGTAGGAGAAATCCGAAATCGTTTGACTCTCACAGTTCCCTCTCATATATAGAAGAGAGCGCTTGATTCTTCTATAGTGACGTCAGTTTCCGAAAATGAGAGAAAAGAGAAGAAGTGAAGATACATTCAAACAGTCATCCCTTAAAAGTTGATGTCCCTTCCGTCTCCGAGATAGACGAAATCGCTGCATTTCACAGTAAACTGCCCGGCTATGTACCCACACCGCTTGTTTCCATCGATGGGATCGCGAAAGAACTGGGAATTAGAAGGCTTCTCGTCAAAGACGAAGGAAAGCGTTTCGGTCTGAAGGCGTTCAAGGCGCTCGGTGCCTCCTATGCCGTGTATAAACTTCTTCAGGAACGAGACGCCGGAAAACTCCAGCCCGAGGAATTTCTCTCAGAAAGGGGAAAGAAACTGGCGGAGGGAATCACCTTTACCTGCGCCACCGATGGAAATCACGGACGTGCGTTGGCGTGGATTGCGAGACTTCTGGGGAGAAAAGCCGTCATTTTTATGCCCCAAGGATCGGTTCCGTCGCGGATCGATGCAATCAGATCGGAAGGGGCCGACGTTGTTGTGGTCGAGGGTGGCTACGATGACGCCGTTAGGCGCGCCTCTGAAGAGGCGGAAAAGAAGGGCTGGGTTGTCATTGCCGATGTGGGATATCCGGGGTACATGGAGATCCCCCGTTATATTCAAATGGGCTACATGACGATATTTCGCGAGACAATCAATCAGCTTGTCGAGAGGGGAGAAAAAACACCGGATATTGTTTTCCTGCAGGCGGGTGTGGGCGCTTTTGCATCGGCGTCAGCGCTGTATTTCAACGATCCTGCCGATGGGATACGTCTCGTATCGGTTGAGCCCGGCGATGCCGATTGTCTTTTCCGGTCCGCTGAAGCGGGGGACGGTACGGCCCATTCCAGCCCTGCCTTCGGAAATACCATAATGGCGGGACTGAACTGTGAAACCCCGTCGATGGCGGCTTGGCCGATCGTTCGCGATCGATTTGATTGCTACATTACAATCGAAGACCATTATGCGGAAGTGGCGATGAGGGTACTGACGGGTGAGGGAATTGTCGCGGGTGAATCCGGTGCGGCGGGACTGGGGGGACTGATTGCGCTTCTGGAAGAAGACCCCTCCTTTGCGGAAGAAAAATTACAGTTGAGAGATGATGCACATGTGCTTGTCATAAATACGGAGGCGGATACCGACCCCGAAGGATACAGAAGGATAGTTGGCACGATTGGATAGGGAGTGTGAAACAATTCGGAAAGGAGGGGAATTATGGTCAACAGCATAATTATTATACTTGCGGTAGTCCTTCTTGCGGGGCTGCTCTATTTTGAAAAGACGGGCAACAGGAAAGCTGTTATACCGACAAAAACCATCTTGTCACTCTTTTTTGTCATTACCGTCATCGTTCAGTCCCATCCCGTTCCCTTATACTATCATCTTCTCCTGGCAGGGCTGATACTCTGCCTTATAGGAGACTTCTTTCTCGCCCTGCCGCAGAAGGCGATGTTTCTGGCTGGTTTGATCTCCTTTCTTCTGGGCCATGTCCTCTACGTACTGGCATTTTTCTCCGTGGCTTCGATGTCAGGACTGATATGGCCTGGAGTTGCGGTGGTTCTTCTCATCAGCGGTTCCGTCTTTTTGTGGCTCCGCCCCCATCTGGGAGGGATGAAGGTCCCCGTTTTTTTCTATGTGGTAATCATCTCACTCATGGTCATCGGGGCATGGTCTCTCATTATTGACGGCGGTCTTCCTATTGAAAGCCGTATCGTGATTTTTGCAGGTGCGCTCCTCTTTTACGTTTCCGATATCTTTGTTGCGCGTGACCGCTTCTTGAAGAAGGAGTTCTTGAATAGACTGATCGGCCTTCCGCTCTATTATGCGGGGCAGTTTCTTCTCGCCTTTTCAGTGGGGTTGATCGGGTAGGGGATCAGACAAATTCTCCCATTTTCGCCTTCCTGTTGAACCCCCTCCATGCCGTCCTGTAGAGGAGAGGCGGTTTCCGCTTCGCTTTCACTGCCGAGATTCCCTTGAACCATCGTTTCTCCGCCTTCCCTGCTTCGTTAAAACACCTCTCGGAGAAAAGGGCTCGTATCTTCGACGATTCTGTCGCGTATTTGAGTCCCCCTCTCACGAATTCCGATTCCAGTTCGTCTCGCTCCGGTTGGTAAGTTTTCAAAGAGGCGGAGAAATCGCGAAGCACCTTTCGATGCAGTACTTCATGTCTCCAATAAAGCGACGCATCATCGTAGGTTCCCGAAGGTACGGGACCCATGTCGGGGAGAGTTGCGTCGACCCAGAGCGGCTTGAAAATTCCCGTGCAGGGTGCGGCTGTTCCCGTGAAAAAATGGGTGGGGTAGTCCCGGTGGAGAGATGAGACCATTGAGCCCGTGGTCTGGCTTCCCCGAATCGGGCCGAAACCGGCATGCATGCAGACGGCTGAGCCGGTAATTCCCTTCTCGGGGGATTGCTCCCCGTGATCCCTCAAGGTTGCAATAAAATCGTGGACCGTCAGGCCCCCTTTTTTGGCATTGAGCGATTCGATGGTCTTTGAACGGCGTTTCCTGCAATCACTGAAGGTGGTGAAGAGAAAATCGGAATAGCATCGGGCAAAATGAAAATCCTCGGGATTTTTGCACCACCCCTTTTTTACGGCATTGTTAACGAGATCAGGGGATGCCATATCCCAGTCACTTCCTATGGTGATGCCGTTCGATATGGTGTAAACACCGTCTACTTTCTTTGCCGCCCAGTGACGGTCGGACGTTTCAAGTACCCAGGCCTCATCCGGGTCTGCCATGAGAAAACTGTTGTGATAAAAAAACTTATGCTGAAAACCGCAGTTCCCTCCCTGTCCGTATTCGGCAAGTAAGCTTGCAATCACCTCGACAGCCTCCCTGGCATGTGAGGCGCGTTCCAGGCCGAGGCGGAGGAGATCCATACCGGTGAGGGCCTTTCCCTTTTCGTAAGGATCTTTGGTAAAGACCGCCTCGTTTCCGATAGCGAGGCCTTTCTCGTTGACTCCCATTTCCGCTCCCCAGATCCAGAAGGGTTTGGCGAGGAGAACGGCAAAGGTATGTTGAAGCTCCCCGCAAGAAGTTGCGGGGAATCTCCGACTGTTAAGGAAAATTTTATTTATTATTCGCTCGCTAACCCCGCTGCAAGCAACGGGGAATGCGCTCGCTGTTCAGTTCAAAAAGGCAAAGCAAAAACTGACC
>JAFGBH010000074.1 GCA_016933215.1 Deltaproteobacteria bacterium
CAGCCCGAAAGGATGTCCGTATTTGTCCAGTGATGCTTCCATGCTTTGCCGTTCTCGGTCCTTGTCCATGAAGATCGGCAGCTTTCGAAGGTCTTCGATCGTTTGTATGTCTCCGGGTTCGGCACCGCATTCTTTAAAACGGAGCTGATAGTATTCGGGTGAATTATCGTACATGTATTGAACCGATTGCCTGAGGAGTTTCTCTTTGCGAACCTTTCGCTCCTCAAAGCTCATGTCGTTCAACTCTTCCGGGAATAACCGTATTTTACCTAACATTTGATGCCCTCCTCAATTACAACGGATTTTGAAACAAATATACACAACTTTCTGACGTTCAGAAAGGTTTTTGTAGAATCGGCATCGGAAAATCTGAAACATTTGTGCTCCGATGTCGATCTCGAAAAATTAATCTCTGAGTAATCGTTTAGAAAAACGATCTGTTTCTGATACCTGACTGTGCAAGTTCTCTGTATAAAAGGAAATTAATAAGGGAAAAATTAAGTTAGCGTTACACTGGTAACAGGTAATACAAGATATGTTACGTATAACTTCCAAATAAGGTAAAGTGAATTTGAATTGTTAGTCGCAAATTATAATCGGTAATGAACAATAAGTGTCAAAAGCAAACTCGACCCCATATACTCTTAGAAAACAGATGGTATCACATATTGATGTTGCCCCAATTTACACCAATTGTAGGTCAATCCGTAGATAGACGATCAAAACGATTTTCTTCCCAGTTGCGATAATAGCGCCGAAACATCTCCGGCCATTTGGCAATAATTCCCGGGTCGTTTTTGATAGACCTACCGGTAGCTTTTAGACAAGGTCCGCCCATATATTTATACCTGAAGGCACCGATACCCCAATGGTCCCTGATTCTCTTTTTGTGCTCATTCTCGCTTTTGCTCTTCAATACCTCCCGCATATCCCACCTGCGTGTATCAGTAATAGTATGCATGATAAAGGGATCGGCCTTGACTCTGTCCCCATATCGTTTCAAGAACGCCTTTGACGTATCACCTGCCTTTATAGATTCTAGTGCCACACCGGCGGCGATTTCAGCTGAAAACCAAGCAGAGGGTACACCATCACCGAAGGCGGCACTCTCAAATCCGGCCGCATCACCGATGATGAGCATGCCATTACCGAAGTACGGCATCTTACGCATCTCGGGGATCAAACCTGCATAAATAGGACACACATCCCAGGTAACCGCCCGTAATTTTACCTTCGGTGCAATATCTTCCCTCCATCGCCTTACCTTCGTGGTGAAATTGTCGAAATATTCTCGAAGAAGTTTGGCTACGTTCGGAATTTTTCCTTCCGTTACCAGAAACTGCCCCAGTCCTGGATGAATGCTGTCCCTATAAGTAAAGAAATAGAGGGTTGACCCGTAGCCGAGCGGGGCTCCGATCTTTTCATCTGGCATAGCATGAAAGAACTCCATACTGTTCCCGAAGACACTGTCGACATCCTCTTTAGCCATCTCGAAATCCCATATCATATAAAGTTCAATCGCTTCTGGAACGAATTTTTTCCTAATTCCTGCCTTAAGCGAAAGATTGTTCTGCGTACCTCCTGCATCGATGACAATCTTCGATCTCAGTTCCTCTCCCTTGTCCGTAATGACACCCCGGACGAAGCCATTCTCTATTATTACATCAACCGCTGTGGTGGCAGTCCTCAATTCAACACCGGAATCCACGGCCCGGTCTGCGAGCCAGATACAGAAGGGTTTACAGTAGGTTGAGTAACCTACGGTGAAGGGCGCAGGAAGCCTGAGCGAATGATCGGAAGCATATATCTCGCCGTTTTTTACGAACCGGTTCATCACGGAACGTATCGGCCTTTCGATAGGTGGATTTCCTTCTCTTATAAATTCTGGCCCGAAGAGAAATCCATAAACCGGTATGACGAGCCCTGATACGACCTTTTCCCCGGGTATCTTGGATCTCTCAAGCATGATGGTGTGTAACCCCGAGTCGGCGCATTGCTTTGCCGCCACCGGCCCACCGAACCCTGCCCCCACTACTATGACATCGTACTGTTCCACCATGTGATTACCCCCAGTTCGTTCTGAAGCCTGTACCGCCCGCGGGCCATGAAAAATCGATTGCCCCGTCCTCACAGGAATACCAGCAGGCTCCACATTCCATACATTTTTCCATACTCCTTATCCGGGCCTTTTTATTCACGATTTCATAACATTCCGCGAGACAGACCTTGAGACAGTTTCCGCAACCGGTACACTTTTCTTCATCTATCGTAATGAAATTACCGGTGCCTTCCACCCATTCAACGCCAGGAATATCCCGAAAAGTCCTCACCATGATACACCTCCCTCAATCAAATACTTGTAAGATACCGATATAACTAGCATGAGCAGGCACAATGATGGAAAGATTATATTTCTGTAAATTCTATATCTGTATATCACTCCATAATCAGGAGATTGCCTGATTCGATGTACTCGGGATCCTCTTTATCAATGACATTAATGATGTGTCTGTTCATCCTTCGTTTCATCTCACCCAATATCCCTCGGGCCTTATTAAGGGATTTCGCAAATTTCAAAGCTTCCTTCATTAAAATGTCTTCATTTTTAAATGCATTAAGTATTATATGGTGTTCCTTCATTTCTTCAGCAGTTATTTTCTTGGCAGTATATTTCAATTCCTCAAACTTATAAAAAGGGATACCTTTTTTTGTTATCTCAATCATACCAGGGAGAAAGGGTATGCCGAGATCAACCTCGGGAAACCGGGCAAAACCCCTGTCGGCTCTCATAAATCTGAAGTCGCAGGCGCAGGCAAGCACTAGGCCGTTAGCCGCGACATGCCCGTTTATAGAGGCAATTACCGGTATAGGATAGGTGAGTATTTTCTTGAACACATCATTCAGGGCATAGAGAAAGTCTTTAATCGATTTATAATCTTTTTCTAAAAATCTTGACCCAATCCATTCAACATCGACACCGGCGGACCAGAATTTCTTGTCGCTTGATGTAATGAGAAGGGCCGTGACCGATTTATCCTCCAGTATATCCTCCAGTATTTCCATCATCACTCTCGAAAATTCGAGGTTGTGCCTGTTTTCGCCGTTGTTCATTTTAACTATGGCAACGGTATCGTCCTTTTCCCATTCAATAATTGCCATCTCTAATCCCCCTACTCGATGCTGAAAAGCCTGGCGGCGTTATGGTAGAGCCATTTTTCCTTCACCTCTTCCTTGAGCGGAAGATCCATTACGCCATCGGCCAGTTCCTTTATTGATAATCCCATAAAGAGCCAGGTAGAACCGAATAAAATTTTATCCTGTAAAACCGAATTGCCAAAGTGGAGAAGCGAGTCCCATCCACTCCCCTGTATCCCCAGATACTTGGGTATGTAGGACGCGATGTCTATATATATGTTCGGATTTCGCCATGCTACGGCGACCATTTCGTTGATCCATGGCCATCCTCCGTGACCTGCGATCATCTTTAATTCGGGGAAGTCCCGGGCCACTATGTCCAGATATATCGGTCGTTCAACCTCCATCGAATTGGTCGAATAATTGATGGAAAGGTGAAACCAGATTGGTATGTCGAGCTCGACACAGGTTGAGTATATCGGGTACATTTTCGCGTGGTGCGGGGGTATCTCGAACATAAAGGGACGAACGGCCACGCCCCTGAGGCCCAGATCGTAAGACCTCCTGATTTCCCTCGCGGCATCCATGCCCTTTAAGGGATCGATGCCCGCTATTCCGATAAATTTGTTAGGATACTTTTTGACAATATCCGCGTAATAGTCATTTGGAAGGCCGGGTATCCCGCTGGGTGTTTCTTCGTCGAGCTTAAAGATTACCGCTTTTTCCACACCCATTTCATCAAGTTGCAGTATAAAGTCCTCCACGGGCATGGTCAGTTTTCTCATTTTCGGTGCCAGTGCTCGGGCGAGTTCCTCTACGCCCAGGGACACCTTCATTTCATAGAGCTCATCCGCTTTTATCCCCAGGAGAGGGGCGACGCGGGGACCGAATACATTCTTTAAATATCGTGCCATCTGCGGGGGGAGGGAGACAACCATATCAACCATCACCTCTTCGGTGGGGAGATAGCAGAGGGAATCGATTATCCGGTATTTTCTCTTCATAATTATGCCTCCCCCTTTTGCTTTTCCGCGACCTCCCACAACACCTTCAGCACGCTGTTTACCACGATCTCGATCTGCAGTTTTCTCCCCATGGATATTTCCGGTGCAAATGTTCGTATCATATTGAGGGCCTTTTCATCGGGAAGTTCCGTGATTTCCAGGTCCTCGGACACAGCGATATCCCAGGGGATGTCGGCCTTTATGTCATCAATGGTAACTCCCGGGTGCATTCCCGCGATGTACATCTCCTTTGTTTCGGGATGAAACTTGAAGATCCCTTTCGTTGATATGAGGACACTCGGTCCGGAGCCCTCCGGCATTCCCGCATCGTATCGACTCGTTCCGCCGTCAACGTATCCCGGGGTGGTAAAGTAATCAAGTTTATTGACAAACTCCCCTCCCCGCATTGTCAGGACATTTCTCATTGAATAACCGGCAAATTCGGGTGCCCCGCCCGCTCCCATCATCCTCATCTCAAAATTATCGGGATCACCGATATAGCTGCTGTTCATGTTTCCGTATCGGTCGATCTGGCCGACACCGAGAAAGGCCACATCCGCGTAGCCCTGGTTTATGATCGAGGTAAAAATATCTACCATGTCGCAGCCGTAGCTGTAACCGCGGGTACAGCTTACATCGGCGATGTGGAGGGGAACCTTGAAAGGTTCCATGCCGACGATTCCCGCCTCGGTCAGTATCACGGAATTTGGCGCGTGAGTGTTTCTTGCCAGCACTCCTGCTGCCATTGGTATTCCCTGCCCAATGACAACCATCTCTCCGTCCCTTATCTCTTTCGAGGCCCTGAATACTATAAGTTCATCAATTGAATATTTTATACCCATTGTATCGTAGCTCCTTTTTTTGATCTGTTATCCCTCCAAAAGGACACCCTTTTCGTCGAGCATGGCAACAAATTCGCTCATATTCATGCCCATCTTTTCTGCATATCCCTCATCGTTCCACTCGTGGGTAAAGGGAAATCCGTAATCCGCCGGTTCGCTCAGGAACGGTTTTGCCTTAAGTACGGCCAGCCTCTCTTCGCCGAATTTTTCGATATAGTGATTTATATACTCTTCTCTGTCAGAGAGATTGTAGATCCATTCATCCATCCACCCCTTGATCGAATCAGGAGAGCCGATCGAGGCGAAATAGAGGGCCCTGAATATCAGGTCATAATCGTAACCGCCTGCCAGCTCTGACGGATGGGCACCCCACGGACATTCGACAACGGCACAGACCTTATGGGCCGGTGCTATGGTCAGGTGGGGAGAAGATTTGATGACATCCGAATCGACAATCTTTTCCGTTGATAGTATGATCTTTTTTGCGGCTAGCGCAGCCCATTTGCTGTTGATCATGGCTCCCCACAATTGTCCGTTTCCGGCCTTATCGGCCCGCTGAACGTGCATGAGGGCGCAATCGGGATTGTACCCCTTCACCACAAGGGTTTTCTCTCCGCTGAACGGGTCGATAACCTCACCGAAACGCTGATCTTTGAGGAATCCGTTTCTTTTTACCACGTCAGTTACCCTGAGTCCCGAGAGGACGGGTATAAAGTTATAGCCCATGGCACCCGCCTTCATCATGCTGAGCAGGGTAAAGTTGGTCATCTCTTCCACCTGTACCCGTCCCTCTTTCATGGCCCTGTCGAGGGGTGGCATGATCCGTTTTCCCCCTAATCTGAAGTTGTAAGCCACGACAAGCTTGTCGATGACCCCCGCTTCAAGCATCAAATCCACCTCTTCAATTCCTCCCTGCTGAAAGAGCATGAGATTTTTCTTCCCGGCCCTGATGACTTCATGCACCAGGGCAAGTGGCATAGATGCAAGACAGTTCGCATAGACGAGAGAATCTCCGTCTTTCAGAAACCGTTCAACGGCCTCGCTGGCAGACATCCTCTTATCTCTTTCCATATACTTTTCCATAAATGTCCCCCCTGAATGGTTATTATTTTAGGTAATTAGGACTTACTTGGTACTAAGTTACTGGTTAATAATTGAGAGATCATATGAAAGAGATCACTCCCTCTGTTATTAAATCG
>JAFGBH010000075.1 GCA_016933215.1 Deltaproteobacteria bacterium
CTTTTGGGTATCTCTATCCCGAGCCTGTCCATGGTTTCCTTAAAGGCTATCCTGTCCTCACCGCGTTCTATAGCATCGACACTTACTCCGATTATCTCAACACCATATTCTTCGAGTACGCCTTCCCGAGAGAGTTCGGAGGTCAGATTGAGTCCTGACTGCCCTCCCAGATTCGGGAGAATTGCGTCGGGACGCTCCTTCTCTATTATCTCTTTGAGAAATTGAAAGTTGAGGGGTTCAATATAGGTGGCGTCTGCCGTTCCCGGATCGGTCATAATTGTTGCCGGATTGGAATTCACAAGAACGATCTCATATCCCAGCTTCTTGAGGGCTTTGCACGCCTGTGTCCCCGAATAGTCAAACTCGCAGGCCTGACCTATAATGATGGGACCCGATCCTATAATCATAATTTTCTTAATATCTGTTCTACGTGGCATATAAACCTGTCCTTTGAGACTTAAACCCTTCCACAAAGGGTCATGTCTCACAGTATAGTAAATTATCTAAGATCAGACGGCGGAGGGGAAAAAGCATACAACAGAGGTACAATAAATCCTCGGAGACGAGGAATTAATAGGAAACACCCCAAAACAAAAATGATAATAAAGTCTTACACTACTCGACTTCTTTGCAAGGCCGTCATATTCAAGCGAGGGGAGTATAAGGAAGTCACCCTTCCCTGTCAAGATTTAAAATGACCGTCTGAATGAAGTATAAAAAGATCTGAGCCGCCTCTTCTGTGTTTCGTGATGAAAATAAATAATTCCACCTAAATTTCATCGCGCAGTTTTGCCAATTCCTTGAGGAGGGTTTCTTCCTTTTTGCTTAAGTTTGTCGGTATTTCGATCAGTGTCTGAACAAGTTGATCTCCCCGTCCGTATCCTCTCAGATGGGGAACACCCTTGCCTTTGAGCCTGAAAATCTTGCCGTGCTGTGTTCCTTTCGGTATTTTAATTTTTTCATTACCGTTCAGCGTCGGAACCTCTATGTTTCCTCCAAGTGCAGCAAGGGTCATTGAAAGGGGAATCCGGCACAGTATATCATTTCCGTCCCTCTCAAAAAATTCATGGGGTTCCACATAGATAAAAACATAGAGGTCACCCTTCGGTCCACCGAATTCTCCCTCTTCACCTTCTCCGCGGAGCCTGAGGCGCGAACCTGTTTCGACTCCCGGAGGAATTTTGAGCTGCATGGACTTTACTTTTGTCGCTTTACCGGTTCCCTTGCAGTTCTTACACGGGTTCTCTATGATTCTTCCCGCACTGCCACACTGGGGACAGGTAGAACTGACGGTGAAAAACCCGCTCGATTTTGTAACCTGCCCCATCCCCCTACAGGTCGGGCAGACGATAGGTTCCGTTCCGGGCGTGGCGCCCGTACCGCCGCATTGTTCGCATCTCTCAAATTTTTCTATTTCTATCTCGGGAGTTGTGCCAAAGACAGCATCCATGAATGATATGGAAAGATCGTAACGAAGATCGGCGCCCTGACGAGCTGCGGTCCTCGATCGTGTCCTTCCCGTTCTGAATCCGAAGACATCCTCAAAGATGTCACCAAAACTTGAAAAAATATCATCAAAACCGGAAAATCCTTGAAAGCCTGTCCCCCTCAGGCCTTCGTGTCCGAATCGATTGTAAATATCCCTTTTTTCGGGGTCACTTAAGACCTCGTAAGCCTCAGCCGCTTCTTTGAACTTTTCCTCCGCTTTGTTGTCGCCGGGATTTCTGTCAGGATGGTATTTAAGAGCCTTCTTTCGATAGGCCTTTTTTATTTCCTCACTCGAGGCGTTTCTGTCCACCTTAAGGATTTTATAATAATCGTTCTTCATAGAGGTAAGATATGCTGACTCTGTAATTTTACATATACATTAAAATGTCGCTGCGCACGCACAGTAATTCATCTTTTAAAATATTAACGGCTTTCATGAATGTCAAGGCTTAAGGGTACTATGAAAGGATATACTTCAGGGCCTCTTCATATTTCTCCTTCGTTTTCTCTATAATATCCTCGGGTAATTCGGGGGCGGGTGGTCTTTTGTCCCAGTTTGTCGAAAGGAGATAATCCCTTAGAAACTGTTTATCAAAACTCTTTTGAGATCTCCCCTCTTCAAAATCATCCCTGGGCCAGAATCTTGAAGAATCGGGGGTCAGGAGTTCATCGATAAGAATCAGTTTATTATCCAAAATGCCGAACTCCATCTTTGTATCGGCGATGATAATTCCCTTCTTCTCGGCAGTTACCGAGGCTCTGGAATAAATCTTCATCGATATATCGACAACCCTTTCGGTCAGTTCACGCCCGATTATATTTTCCAGCTCCTCCCTCGTTATCGGCACGTCATGTTCCCCTTCCTCTGCCTTGGTTGAGGGCGTGAAGATCGGCTCCGAAAGCCGTGAAGATTCCTTTAAGCCTCCGGGCAGAACTACACCGGAAACGGGTTTTCCATCCGAATAGTCTTTCCATCCCGACCCCGCAAGGTATCCTCTCACTACACATTCGACGGGCAAGGGAGTCGTCTTCCTTACAAGCATACTCCTCTCCCGAAGCTCCTCGTCATAGGGGCGGCATTGTTCGGGAAATTCCTCGACCCGTGTCGATATGAGATGATTTTCCACAATATCTTCCATTTCACGAAACCAGAATGCAGATATCTGTGTCAGGATCTTGCCTTTTCCAGGTATGGAATTGGGCATTATTACATCAAAGGCGGAAATCCTGTCCGTCGCGACAATAAGGAGGGAGTCGTTGACTTCGTATAAATCCCGTACCTTTCCCCGGCTGATGAATCTCAGGTCTTTGAAATCCGTTGTTGCTACTCCCCTGCCAACCACTTCACAACCTCACATTATCTCAAAAAGGGATTGTTCTTCTTTTCCCGTTCTATCGTTGATGTTGACGTCCTTCCATAATTATGTCCAGGAAGAACAACCGTATCGTCGGGAAGTGTCATCAGTTTTTCCACTATCGCCTTATACATAAGGGGCCAGGATGCTCCGGGAAGGTCTGTTCTCCCCACGCTCTCGACAAAAAGAGTGTCTCCCGTAAAGACATAGCCGGGAATGTAAAGAGACATTCCACCGGGGGTGTGTCCCGGCGTGTGAATGACCTTCAGCTCGGTATTCCCGACACGAATAGCGTCACCATCCTTGACAGTAATATCTGCCGGCGGTGACGGTTTGGCACCGAACATTTTGAGCACCATGGATGGGGTCGAAACCAGCATGTCGGCATCATCCTCATGGACGACTATCTTCGCCCCCGTTTTGGCTTTCATGTCTTTATTGCCCGAGATATGGTCCACATGTCCGTGGGTATTCACAATATATTTGATCTCAATGTCATTCTTTTTGGCTTCGAGAATGATATCGTCGGTATTAGCGGCCGGGTCTATCACCAGCCCTTCGCCGCTTACCTGATCACCCACGATATAGGCCAAAACCGCCATGTGGCCTACCTGCATCTGTCTCAGAAACATGTCTCAATCCGCCCACAGGAAAAATCCTAGCAACGCTTCTTTTCAAACCCCCATCAAACCTTGAAATCCATAAACATTAAAGCTACGGAAAAGACACCCTAATAAAGGCATATTTTGATACCTTTTTCCTCATTGAAAGTCAATTCTTTTGATAGGATTCGGCCAAACAGGAAGCTGGCCTGATACAATCAGGCAGGCTCTCCCTTCAGACCTATCTCATCGGCCACCTCTCTCATCCCCATGATGGTATCTTCGATAAGCTCCGAGACTTCAACACCGAGCATCTCGGCACCCTTCTGGATAATCGAGCGGTCCACGCCGGCGGCGAAGGCGGGCGACTTCCACTTCTTCTTTACCGATTTCACCGACATATCCATCACGCTCTTGGAGGGCCTCACGAGGGCATTCGCCGTTACAAGCCCCGTCATCTCATCGATGGCAAAGAGGGTCATCTCCAGGGTGCTTTTCGGTTCCACATCGTAACACAATCCCCATCCGTGAGAAATGACGGCGCGGATATATTCCTCGGGCCAGTTGTGCTCCTCGAGAATTTCCTTCGTCTTGGCGCAGTGTTGATCGGGATACTTTTCATAGTCCAGGTCGTGAACGAGACCGATAATCCCCCACTTATCTTCATCTTCACCATATTTTCTCGCTGAGTAGCGCATCACCGCCTCGACAGCGTAGGCATGTTTGCGAAGACTGTCATTTTCATTATACTCATGGAGCAGTTTCAGTGCTTCGTCTCTGGTTGGTTTTTTGCCTTCCATATCAAGCTTCCTCCTTTACTAACAGGGCACCGAAGAATCCGTCCGTCCCGTGTCGGTGCGGATAGGTCCTGAAAAATCCTTCATCATTAATCATATCATTCAACGATGCACCGGAAGGACGGCCACATCGGAACTCTTTGTTTGTCTCCAGGAAATCTCTTACTATCTCCTCATTTTCCTCGTATGCAATCGTACAGGTGCTGTATGCCAGAATTCCACCCTTTGTAAGATATGACGCCGATCTATTCAATATCTTTTTTTGAAGGGTCGCCATGTTTTCTATCGCTTTTTTCGTGGTATGCCATTTTATCTCAGGCTTTCTCCGCACCGTTCCGAGACCCGAGCAGGGTGCATCAACGAGAACCCTGTCGAATTTTCCATGGTACCTCTCGCCGAGATCCTCCGCTGCGTCGCCAGTCATGCAGTCGATAATGGATGCCCCCATCCTGCGAGACATCGTCTTCAAGCTGCTCAGTTTTTTTCCCTGTATGTCCAGGGCCAGAATGGTTCCCCGATTTTTCATCAATGCCGCCATATGGGTCGTTTTTATTCCCGAGCCGGCGCAGAGATCGAGAACCCTGTCACCCGGCTTGGGGTTTAAGAGATAAGAGACAAGCTGCGATGCCTCATCCTGAAACTGGAACATTCCCGCTTTAAAAAGTGCCATCTCGCCCGGAGGGACCGAAAGGCCTGAAACTTCCACGCCGTCAGGTGAAATCATCGTCGGTCCGGCCTCGACACCCTCTGCCGAAAATTTCTCTATCACTTCGGAACGAGTCATCTTAAGTTCGTTTACCCTGAGTGTAAGCGGGGGTATCTCATTGTTGCTTCTGCATAGCTTGTGTGTTTCTTCAGCACCGAGTTCCCTCATCCACTTCCTCACAAGCCACAGGGGATGCGAATGATAAAGGGAGATATGTCGTTCCGGATCTTCGTCAAATCGGGGATACTGTATTTCATCCATTTTCCGAAGAGCATTTCGAAGGATGCCGTTTACCAGGCGGTCGCGCCCCGAATATTCTTCCTTTGTTATCTTGACGGCCTCGTCGACGGCGGCATAGGAAGGAATCCTGTCGGTAAAGATAATCTGATAGAGGGCAACCCTGAGGATATTTTTCAATCCCCTCTCCATCGATTCGTAATCACCCTTATAGAAAGTCCGTAGTATCCAATCAATACGGTTCCGCATGCGGAGTGTTCCATAGACAAGCTGGGTACAGAGATTCCTGTCTTTTTGCAGGGCAAGGATATTTCTGGAGAGGAAGGAATCGAGAAGCGGTTCCGCAAAGGCTCTTTCTTCCTCAATCCTCGTCAATACATGAGATGCGAGACTGCGGGGACTGTTTTTCACATTTATATACCTTTATGATTCATCAGGAGGCCAGTAATTGCATTGCTATCAGCCGATGCGGGAAGAGCAGTCACTCCTTCATAAGGACGATGCTGCTGAAATATGCTTCAACACCTTCGTTTGTCTGATCGGTGTCGGTCAGTACGGCAATTCCCGCAAGTCCTGGCGGTTCGTTGCCGAAAAGATCTCTGAAGTCTTCATAGATATTTCGCTTTTCCCAAATCCAGCGATCTGTTTTTTCCTTTCCCTGCTCAACCACCACCATTTTATGGTTTTTCGAATCGGGATAATCGATGACATCACCCTTCCGAACATTATTTCCCCATATATAATCAAGCTTGAAACCTGATGGTTCAATACCCTCCGGCACGGTAATTCCGAAATTATCAAAAAGCTTTTCGATCAGGGGATTTTTCTCTATCGGTATTGCTTCCTTCTTCCCGAAAATGACACGCACCCGCGCGGCACAGTCATTCCTGTCCTTTCGTGACTCCACAGCCATACCGACGACCCGATCGACCTTCCAGCGCCACACAAGGACAGGATAGTCTTCGATATTCACCTCCGGTCTCGCAAGGAGCGCGGAGACACTGCGAAGACTTTTCATCCGGACAACGGTCTTCTTTCCGTCTTTCTCAAGCGAGACCTCGTTTTTTGCCCTTCCGAGATAGGCAACGTGCTTCCATCCCGCGGGAATCGTACTTTCATCCTCGCCCACGGCCTTTTCAAAACCTATCAGGAGCATCGTCTTATTTCCCAGAGCGGCAAAGCTAGGGGAAATAAGAAAAATCAGAGAAAAAAGGGCAATGAAAAGTATCGGCGATATCCACACTCCCGGGCTATAATCTTTTGTAAAACGACCGATGATTATCATGAGAAATTTTTTAGTTTTTCCATTATAGGGTTGAAGCTCCCCGCAATCCCGTATAAGCGGGATCTCCGCTTTGCTCTGACACGTTGCGGGGAATCTCCGATTGTTTAGTAAGTTAGA
>JAFGBH010000076.1 GCA_016933215.1 Deltaproteobacteria bacterium
CATCGCAACGTCGACGACGGAGATATCAATACCGGCCTGACCGGAGACATCCGCCATTTCACTGTCCGTAATGGCCGTCATACCCGCCATTGCTGAGACGGGGAAGAGAATGGCCAGAACGGCGATTAATGTTAAAATCTTCTTCATAATTCATTTCTCCTTTTTTAGTTGTTTTGAAATAAATTAATCACCAATTACCGATAAAGTATCTTGGCATCACCTCCTTTTTTATGATTTTGGAAAGCCTATACCTTTCCATGTCCTATGCGCCAGCAGCGCAATTCAAAACCATCATTGTGCCATAAAGAACAAAATTGAAGCTCCCCGCAATCCCGTATAAACGGGATTAAGGAAAAAGTTATTTTATATTCGCTCGCTAACCCCGCCGCAGGCAGTGGGGAATGCGCTCGCTGTTCAATTCACAAAACCTATACCACAATACCAAAGCCCCTTGTGTTTCAACCTCAGGCTCAGGGGATTGTTGCATCCTCCCAGTAGAAACTGAATCCCCCGGTCCTGCTGAGTTCAATATAAAATTCTTTGTTGTTCTGAGCGGTGATCGATGTGGCCCCGAGATTTTGACGCGTGTAGGTTGTGCCACCGACGTCACCGGTGAAGGAATTGAAAGTTGCACTGACTTTACCGTTAATATCGGGTGTGCCGAACCTGACATAGTCGAGCGTTCTCGTTGCTGGATTGTCAATATTGGTGAATTTTGCCTCGATGTAGATGCCGGTCAACAGGAGATCCTGAGTGGGGTCCGAAGCACTCCCCCCGAGAATGACGTTGGTCCAATCCTGATCCCATCCCATCCCGCCGCCGTTATTCCAGTAGCCCAACTTCATAGAATCGATTTCCGTATAGGTGCTTATGTTTATATTCAGATCGGCACGGGCGATGCCGTTTGTTATGGTGAAGCTGGAAAAACCTGCTGCGTACACCGTGGAGAGTTCGGCATCGCTTAAGCACGTCATCTGAGCGTGTGCGACGGGGCTCGAAATGAGGAGGAGGACGATGAGGAACAGTAAAAGAAAGTATCGGGCACATAGACGCAATGTATATTTAAAAAACTCCATAGTGCCGGTCACCCTCTCTCTGTAAAACACTTCATTTTGAAAGTGCGTTAAAAAATAACTGAGTTTTAGTTATTACCACACATTCTAAAAATATTTCAACAAAATTATCGCTTGCATATTTTAATTTCAGCACAATCATATATCAAAAGATTTCCTTGTAAATACCACTTTAGAATGATTTTGATTAATCAAACACCTCTCTTCCTTCCATGCATGCACCGATAAAGACCATGACCGCCTCAACCCTGTTTTTCACGCTTAATTTTTCAAAAATATTTCTGACGTGGGTTTTCACTGTGTCGACACTTATAAAGAGTCCCCGTGCGATTTCTTCATTGGTGAGACTCATAGAGAGGAGTTCCAATATCTCTCTTTCCCGTGTCGTGAGCTTTTCCAGTCTTTTGTGATGCTCTGCGGTCGGCGGATTTATATGCCTGCCCGATTCTCGATGAAGATGGGCATATTCACTGAAGATGTTGTTCACAATCTGAGCATCCATCCATACCTCACCGGCAGTAACAACTCTGATGCACTTTACTATTTTGTCCACCGGTTCGCTCCTGAGTATGAAACCGTGGATTCCCTCTCTCGCGAGACTAATTCTTCCATCTTCAGCACACCGGTCTCCTATGACGATCAGCCTCGTCGCATGCATCTTTGTTCTCAGTCCTCTGATATATTCGAGGTCAACGGCCACTGCCGCTCTCAGCATCTCGAGACTGATAAGAACAACATCCGGATATGTTTTAAGCCTCGCAATGTGTTCGGCAGCTGTTTTTATGGTGTGAGCAACACAGGTAACACTTATGTTCTCATCATCCAGGGCGTATAAGAGTTTATCCAAAAAACTCTTATCGTCTTCGAATATGATAGCCTCTATTTTTCTTCTCTTTTTTAATAGACGAGCCATTTCTACCTCCTACTGAGCAAAGATCATACCACCATGATGTATTTTTGGTGAGCAAGCATGATATCATAATGTAACTATACGGTAATTCATGAAATTATTTATTAATGCACAATTATGGCATATAATAAAGATACCTTCCAATCGTGCACTGATCTGTAAAGAAATCTGACACCTCGAGCGTCACATCATCGTCTTTTTTCTGTTTTTTTCAGATAACGTAGTGTAATTGCAATTGTTTAAATGAATGATGTGCGTAAACAAATTGTGTAAAGATTTCTGACACTGGTAAAACATGAGAATAATCATAACATTATGTTCTCTGGAAGAAGAGTGAAGCGAAGACCTTTGCATTACCAATCATATTGGCAACAACACAGTATTCGTTCGGTTGGTGCGCCATTCCGCCCAGCCTGCTCCAGACCGCAACGGGGTATCCCTTTTGTCTGAAATGAGCGGCCACGGTGCCGCCTCCGATACCGGCGGGTTGTGCATCAATACCATAGATTCCCTTTATTGCTGTTTTAAGAGCGTTAACAACGGGTGCATCGGAAAGGGTAGGTGAAGGCGCCTGAACCTCCTGCACAGATTCGATTTCAACCGTTACGCCGAATTCAACCTCGATTTCATTTGCAATCTTCTTCACCTCCGATTGAACGACTTTGAGGTCGTAGGCGGGGAGAACCCTGCAGTCGAGGCAGAAGACATCCTCACCGGGGATGGTATTGATATTGGGTACGTTCGCCTCCTTCTTCGTCGGCTCAAAGGTGCTTTCGGGAGGTGTGAACATCGGGTCCGATTGAGGAAATAGCTCTTTCAGCGAATCGAGTCTTGCAACGAGGTGGGAGGCGGCCCGAAAGGCATTGTTCCCGCGCGAGGGGACACTGGCGTGACACTGTTTCCCGATTGTTTTCATTTTAAGCCAGAGGATGCTCTTTTCCGCCACCTCGATGATGGAACCCTTGTCGTTTCCGAAGTCGGGAACGACGATAATATCGGATTTTCTGAAAAGGTCCCCGTGGTTTTCGAGGAGAAATTCGAGCCCCTTTCTGCTCGCCGTTTCCTCATCTGCCACAAAGGCGAGTCCGATATTCAACTGGGGCGTGACACTCTCGTCGATGAAGGCCTTTGCCGCGAAGAGCGACGCCACGAGATCCTGCTGATTGTCTTCCGTTCCCCTCCCGTAAACTTTCTCGTTTTTCACATAACCCTCGTAAGGATCACGGTCCCAGAATCCCGGTTCCCCCGGCGGCACCACATCGGTGTGGGTTATGATCCATACTGTGTGCCCGGTATTTTTTCCCGGTAGAGTTGCGACAATATTGGGCCGAATGCCCGAGGAAACCCTTTCATCGGGGGCGTCGTATTCTCGAACGTCCTTGAATCCTGCCTCCTTTAAATATTGAGCGAGAAAGAGCGCCTTTTTCTCCTCACCCTCGCCGCCGTTTTCGGGTGCAAGGGCGGGGATGGCAGTCAGCGCTATCTGGAGCGCTATCATTTCCTCTTCATAGGAATCGATTTTTTTCATAATTCGTTCGAATGGTTCCTTTTCAAGCATCGTTTGTCCCTTCTTTATTGTGGCTCGCCGATTCATCGGTCGTTTTCTGTCATTGCGAATCCCCCGATATTTATCGGGGGATGAAGCAATCTTTTACTTTATTTGTCTAGGATTGCCGCGTCGTTCGCTAAGGCGAACTTCTCGCAATGACCCCGTACATTAAACACTGTCATTGCGTGTCACGATGAAATCCCGATTTATGGGGATACAATCTTGTCTTTAAAATAATCCTTATTCCTATACTACTTGATCCTTATTCAATGAGATTGCTTCGTCACTGCGTTCCTCGCAATGACTCATTTTTCTTATCTTTGTGCCTTTGGTACTTTGTACCCACCTCTACAAATCCGAGTCTATAAAATCGTTAAGCTACTTCACAACTTTCACCCTTCCGAAGTCGGAAAGGGGCCGGTCAAAGTTTTTCTCATTTCCGAGCACCAGAAGAGCGCTCGGTTTCACGGAAAGATATCTTTTTGCAACACGTTCCACATCATCCTTCGTAACGTTTTCAATCTGCCTTCTGTAATTTTCCAGAAATTTGAAGGGCAGCCCCTCGTATTCAAGCATCATCTGTTGGACTGCAATATCCGTCGGAGTTTCAAAAGAGAATATGAAACTCTTTACGAGAGAATCTTTGGCAAGACGAAGTTCGTTATCCCTCACCCCGTTTAATCGTAAATCTTCCAGAATGTCACTGATGACTGTCAGTGACTTTGCCGTCGAGTTGGAGCCTGTCATCGCGTAGAATCCGAATATTCCGAATTCGGTTCTCGCTGAGTAGAAGCTTCCAGCGCTGTAGGCAAGACCAAGGTTGTTTCTGACCTCGCTGAATATGCGTGACTGAAAGCCGCCGCTTCCGGAGATGAAATCGAGAAGCTCGAAGGCATAATAGTCATCGCTTTTTCTACCCGGGGCAAGGCGTCCGGCGACGATGATAGACTGGGGAATCTCCTTGTAGATATAATAGACCCTATTGTCTTCACTCAATGATGGAGGGGCGATCTTTGCGACCATTCCTTTTCCTTTCCATCCGCCGAAATACTTGTTGATGATCGAAAGCGCCTCTTCCTTTGTTATATCTCCCGAAAGGGCCATCATGATGTTTTCAGGGTTGAAGAACCGCTGGTAGAAACGAAGGACATCCTTCCTCTCGATCCGTCCTATTGTTTCCTCCGACGAGAGTTTTCCCCTCGGATCACCTTGATATAAAAATCTGTTGATCTCCCTGAAGGCGTACTGCTGGGGGTTGTCGTACATCCTTCTCAAGCCCTCAATTGCAAGCCCCTTGGCGTTATCCAGCTTTTCCTTTTCAAAGGAAGGCTTCATCAGGATGTCCGAAAAAATACGAAAGCCCTCTTCGAGGTTTTCTTTCAGGACGGAGAGGCTTGCCGTTCCCGATTCCCTCCCGATGTTGACGGAGAGGTCTGCAGCGATAAAATCGAGCGCCTCGTCGACTTCGTCCGCAGACATTACTGCAGTTCCCCCCGTTCTCATCACGGTTCCGGTAATCCCGGCAAGTCCCTCGAGTTTCTCGGGATCGTAGACGGAACCGGTGCGGATGACCGACGAGACCGATACCAGGGGAAGCTCATGGTCTTCGAGGATATAGAGGATTAAGCCGTTTTCGAGCGTAATCCTCTCGGCTTTCGGAATCTCAAAACCGAGAGGTGGGGCGATGATGGAAGAGGGATCTTTAAGCCCCGGAGAGACACAGGAGAGGAGAAATAAATGCAAGGCCAGAATAATCGAAAAAGATATGATAGATCTTTTCATTGCTCTTCACCTGTAAAAAGTTCCGCCACTGTTCTGTTTGTGTTCACAAGATACTTTTTCGATACAGCCCGTATCTCAGCAGGGGTAATCGTCTCCAGCACCTCCAAAAAAGAGGTGAGATACCGGTAGTTTCCCGCGATTGCCTCAAAATAGGCGAGCATACTCGCGAGGCCCGCATTTGTCTCGAGTCTCCTTATGTAGTCTGCCTTGATTATGTTTTTTGCCTTTTCGAGCTCTTCGAAAGAGACTGTTTCTTCTTTCAATCTCTCCAGCTCTTCATAGATGGTCGCCTCAAGCTCAGTGTTTGTGTAAGGATACCGCGGTGTGGCAAAGATAACAAAGAGATTCGGGTATCTCGCACCGGGGAATCCGTTAACCGTGGTGACCTCCGAGGCGATTTCGTTTTCTTTTACGAGCTTTGCATAGAGCCGCGATGTCCTTCCCCGGGAGAGTATGCCGTCAATGACGTCGAAAACGTAATCGTCACGGGAGGGGAGGGTGGGCTTATGATAGCCGATGATAAGTTTCGGATTGGCTTCATTATCTCTCAGTTGTGCCCTTCGTTCTCCTTCCTGCGGCGGTTCGGATAGAATTGGTTCTTCCATTATTGCCTTGGAGGGTATTGTCGAAAAATAGCGCTCCATAATGTGCTTCAGGGTTTCCGTATCAACATCTCCCACCACCGATATGACAGTATTGGAGGGGGCGTAGAAAGTTTCGAAAAACTCTCTCATTGATTTTTTATTCAATCTGGGAATGTTTTCCTTCCACCCGATGACGGGGCGCCGGTAGGGGTGTACCGTGAACGCCGTTCCGAGAAAAAGTTCCGTAAGTCTTCGATCGGGGTTCGATTCTATCGACTGGTTCCGTTCCTCCATGATGACCTTTCGTTCCGAATAAAACTCCCGGAAGGCGGGGTTTTTCATCCTGTCGGACTCGATGCGAGCCCAGAGTTCTATGAGATTTGAGGGTAGGCTTACCTGGTAGGTGGTGAGATCATAACCGGTTGACGCATTCAGATCGACGGCGCCCCCCCCGGTGTAGAGCCTGTCTATTTCGCTCTCGACGATATATTCCTTTTCCTTTTTTTGGAGCGCTTCGAGATCCCTTCTTAATTGTTCTATCTTTTCCTTGTCCGAACCGCTGTTCTCTTTGCTTTCCCGGCGTATGGCCTCCGCGACGGCGTCTATCTTTTCAATGATCTTCTTTTCCTCATGATAATTTCTTGTGCCGATCGTTGTTGTTCCCTTGAACATCATGTGCTCGAGAAAGTGTGCCATCCCGGACTGCTCGTCACGTTCGTCAACGGCTCCCACCCTGTGGGTGATATATAAAGAGACCGTTGGACTTGCATGCCGCTCGACGACAAGGACTTTAAGTCCGTTTGAGAGCGTAAAGCTTTTTACTTTCTCTTCCAGATTGAATGCATAGGAAGATATACTTAAAGCGATACATAATGTAATTATTATTATTTTAACTGTTATTTTCATCCCGAACCTCAGAAGATTCTCCCCGCAGCCTGCCGTAAATTCTCACGGCAGGATAGATGATAAGCACGATGCTGACGAGAATAAGCATTGACGAGGAAAAGAAATACATGATGAATTCCAGGGGATTGGTAAGGGTATATGACGCCACGAGAACATTCACCCCCGTTACAAGGAATATAACCGCTACGCCCCCAATTGCTATCTGTTTTCCCCACCAGAAGAGATTGTCCATTGTTATGTTCAAAATACCCTGTCATTCATAAACAGAAAATCGAAAAACGAATATCGTAAAAAAAACATCGAATCTATAAATCTTTACCCTTTTTGCCTGTGTGCCTTTGCTACTCTGTAACTTTCTCTCTGCGTCTTTCAAACCGCCCATAAATGGGCATGCTACATAACTCTTATTTTTTTTAATCCTTGCTACTCTGTGCCTTTGTCCCTTTGTGCCTTAGTGCCTCTCTTTTTTTTAATCCTTATGTAAAATTATAGCAACCGTTCAGTTTCTGTCAACTGCCACTCTTCGCTCGCGCCAGTTTTTTCAGCTCCCCGTACATATCGTAAGTCAATCCTTCCCAGCGGCACGGTATGAGAGTATTGTTATGAAAGAGGGGTTCATCGGTTATCGGAAAGGATGAACATTCTACAGCGTCGTCCCAGATATCGGTTCCCGGAATGGGGGAGAATTCGGTGATGACGGGCCTGGCGCCTAAAGACTTTACGAAGGCTATGCTGTCACGGACCTCTTCGAATGTCTGGTACGGGAGACCGCAGAGGAGATACATGCCGATTTCATCTCCCCTGTAGCCGGCCCGTGTGAGATGTCTGACCGCCTCGGAGGTCTCTTTGTTGGTGACTTTTCCTCCCGTCTCTTTTTGTCTCGAGGCGTGAGATGTTTCCAGTCCGAACCGCAGTATCTTAAAGCCCGCGTGAAACATCAGGGTGCTCACCTCTTCATTTATTCCCCGTATGTGAAGGCCGTTGGGGCAGTGAAATGAGCAGTCGATTTTCCTCCGTATTATTTCCCAGAGCATGGGGATCGCCCGTTCTTCTGCGTTCACGAGAAGCGCATCGTCGTAGAAGGAAAAGTTTGTAACATTAAAGCTTCTATGCCAGAAATTGATCTCATCGACAACCTTTATCGGATCCCGAATTCTGAAGTCGCTGTTCAGAATATGCGATGCGCAATAAGAGCATCTGTAGGGACATCCCCGGGATGTCATAATGGGGACCTGATCCAGACGAGAAAGGAGATCAAAGGCAGGGTAGGGGAAGCTATCGAGATTATCGGAATCGGGGAAACAATCAATCTTTTCCCCGAAGATATCATTGAACAGTGCAGGTAGTACATCCTCTCCCATCCCTGAGATGACGATATCGGCACCAGAATTATTGAGTGCGTGTTCCCTCAAGAGTGTCGCATAGTTTCCTCCCAGAACAATGGGAACGCCGGGAAGGGTGTTTCTGATGGTCGTTATGGTCTCCGATACGCCAGTATACCAGTAGGTCATCATTGAGGTGACGAGAATCAACTCCGGTTTTTCGACAGCAAGAAGTTTGTTGATAAAGACCTGTGGCGTGATACCGTAGCGGCTGAAGCGTCGTTTGAAGTTTTTCAAAGCCTCCGGTTTTTCGATCTCTTCCTTGAAGTATTTGCCGCCGCCGAAGCTTTTTCTTTTCGGCTTATCGACTCCCAACATTTGGGGATAAAAGGGATTGAGACAGTCTATGAAACTTACATCGAAGCCGTTTTTTCGTAAAATTGCCGCTATTGAGAGAAGGCCGAATGGTTTGGACCAGAAATCATAGGCTGCAAAGTCGTGTATCCAGGGGTTAACTAAAAGAATTTTGTTTCTCATTACTCAAACCGCAATTCGGAAAACGAAAATCGTAGAACTCAAAACTTTATCCTTTGTGCCTCTGTCCCTTTGTTACTTTGTACCTTTATCCTTCATCAACAGCTCCTGATAACCGGGAGTCTTTCTGATGTTGTCCAGATCACTGTCCGTCCTGAGAAGTTCCCAGTCGTTGAAACCAAGACCAACAGCTTTCCTGAGCCATGTGAGAGCCTCCTCTTTCATTTCCTGTTTCGCGTATAGACAGGCCATATTGTAATGGGCAGCAACACTGTCGGGGTTCATCTCCAGTATCCGCTCCAAAGATGAAAGCGCACTCTCATAGTCACCCTGTTTCGTATACACGAGTGACAGGTTGTTCAAGGCCTGGATAAACCCGGGTTGTATCCGCAACACCTCATTGTAATGGATGGCAGCCTCGTCAAGATTACCCCTGTCCCTCAGTACGTTTCCCAGTCCGAAGTGGCCTTCGACATTGTCGGGGTCTATCCGTAGTGCCTCCTTGCAATGACGGATTGCTTCGTTAACTCTGCCTTGATTATACAGCGCATTTCCCAGATTGAAGTGAGCGTCGGCATTGTAGGGCTCTGTCCTCACCACTTCTGAATAATGGATTACAGCTCCGTCAATGTCTCCCTGATCAAACAGGACATTTCCAAGATTGAAATGGGCAACAGCATTTTCGGGATCTATCCTCAGTGCCTCATTGTAATGATAGATAGCGTATCTTATTCTTTTTTGCGTTTTGAAAAGATTGCCAAGACCAATATGTGCCGGATAAAAATCAGGGTCTATACGTAAAGCCTCGTTGTAATAACGGACGGAGTCATCCGCTTTCCCCTGTTTTCTTAATATGTTTCCCATGTTTGTCTGTACAGAGGCTTTGTCGGGTTTTATCATGAGTGCCTCAGAAAAATGAAAAAACGCTTCGTCTGTCATTTCTTTCTGTTCGAAAGCGAAGCCGAGGTTAGTGTGGGCGATAAAATTATTAACAGTGACATTTAGAGTATGCCTAAAGATGGTGATGCTGTCTTTCCAATATCCTAATTGGAAATAGGTGATCGATGTGAGTGCCATAATAATTGCCAGTGCCAGTGTTGCAAGCACCGCTTTTTTATAACGCCATTGGGCGATGAGATCCGGAATGCCCCAGGCAATCATGATAAAGAGAC
>JAFGBH010000077.1 GCA_016933215.1 Deltaproteobacteria bacterium
AGGGTGGGATTCGAACCCACGTGAGAGCTTTTGGCCCCCAAGTCGATTTCGAGTCGACCCCGTTACGACCACTTCGGTACCTCTCCGCGAAAGAGCTACAAACCTTTATCAACCTCAAAATCAGGAGGTCGACATTACCCTCTTTTCCTGAAAAAATCTACTTAAAATTTCACCACATTTCTTTTTTAAAACTCCGCCCGTTACTTCGACGGAATGGTTCAGTCTCTTGTCGTCAAATACATTGTAAAGTGACGTTACCGCACCATTTTTCGGGTCCGGTGCACCGAAGACGACCCTCGATATTCTCGCCTGAATAATTGCCCCCGCACACATGATACAGGGTTCGAGTGTCACATAGAGCGTGGTCCCCAAGAGGCGGTAATTTCCTACCCTGGCGCCGGCCCTGCGAATTGCCATGATCTCGGCATGTGCAGTAGGATCCTCCATCAGGATGGAGCTGTTATGGGCCTTTGCAAGGATATCGCCTCCCAGGGTGATGACGGCGCCTACCGGAACCTCACCCCTTTTATAGCCCATCTCCGCCTCTTCAAGGGCTATCCTTATAAAATGCCTGTCTCCGATCATGATTTTATCATCCTGCGCGGACCGGGCAAAGCACCCCGAACGCTCGATTTATATAACACTCAAATAAATTTTGTCCCTTTTGTCAAGAAAAGTAACATCAAAATAACCATCACATCCTTGATTCAACACCCGCCTTCGGATATGATGCGCCCGGTGGTATATGATATGATTTCAAAAAGACTCTTTATTACAGCCATTGTGATTTCTCTTCTGGGGCATATGGCTGTTCTGTCACTGACGGGCCTCTCGGAGGCAACCCTTGAAATAGCAGGTGATAGTATCTTCAAGGTCCGTCTCGAAAAAGGGCCGGAGAACATCGAAAAAAAGAATGAAAAGGCAAAGGAAATAGAGGAAAGCGTCAAACCTAAGGAGCAGCCCGAAGAAATCGTCTTCGAAGCGGAAGACACCGTCGATCTTGACAGCACGGATACGAGATATTATTCCTACCTCGCCAAGATAAAAGCCCTCGTAGAGCGCAAGTGGTCATATCCCAACTGGTCGTCTACCCGCAGGGAAAAAGGGACAACCATTGTGAAATTCTCGATAACAGAGGAAGGAATTCTTTCAAATGCCACCGTTCTTTCATCCTCCGGATACGCGTCGCTCGATATTGAGTCGCTCTATGCCATAAAGGCGGCCGCACCCTATCCCCGCTTCCCCGAAAGCTTTCACCTTTCGAGGCTTAATATCGTGGCAAAGTTCAATTACACATTATCCGACTGAACTGGGGGGCGAGCGCATTCCCCGCAATGTGTCGGAGTTATACGGTATTGCGGAAAGCCTCAATTATAGGCTTGCTATTTTATAATCAAAAATAGTATTCCCCCACGTACCAATACGTGATCACGACAGCTTATGAATAACGAAAAGAAAATCATATTCTTCACCTGCGTCGCCCACTATTTCACCCATTTTTACGAGCTTCTCTTTCCCGCCCTTGCAATGCCTCTCGTTCTCTCACTGAAGATGAGCCTGGCCGATGTGCTGAAATTGAGTTTTTTCATGTACCTCCTCTACGGTCTCGCCGCACTCCCCTGGGGAATGTTTGCAGACCGATACGGAAACCGCAGGAGTCTCATTATCTTTTTTGTGGGTACCGGTGCGGGGGCATTACTTACCTCACTTTCAAACACCGAGACATCGATCATGTGCTCTCTCGCCTTTATAGGTTTCTTTTCAAGTATCTATCACCCTGCCGGAATGGGGCTCATATCGATCGGGACAAAAAACAGGGGCATGGCACTGGGCATAAACGGTGTAGCGGGAAACCTCGGTCTCATGAGCGCACCCTTTGTGGCCGGCATATTAAACTGGCTCGTGGGCTGGCAGATAACCTTCCTCCTTATTGGTATCATCTCCATTGCCTGGGGATTAGGCATGCTCCTCGTCAACATTGACGAAACGCCCGTTCATGAAGAGAAGGAGGGCAGGAAAAGGGCTGACAACAACGACAACATGAAATATTTCTTCATACTCTGTATCGTCATGGCCCTCGCCGGCCTCGCCTACAGGGCAAACAGCGTCGTGCTCCCCGCCTATTTCGAATTCAAGGCGAGTTTTCTCTGGGAATATTTACGAAGCTTTCACTTCGAGAATCTCGAAGGGGCAAAGACCATGGCGGCAACACTGCTCGCCTCAACGGTCTACATCGTCAGCGCCATCGGACAGATTGCGGGCGGAAAACTGGCCGATAAATACGACCTTCGGTGGATGTATCTCGCCTTTCATGTACTGAGCATCCCCTTCGTCATCCTCATGGGACTTCTCAGCCAGCAGCTCCTCGTGATTTCCGCCGCCCTCTACGTCTTTTTCGCCCTCGGCATGCAACCGATCGAGAACAGCCTGGTGGCAAAATTCACACCGAACAAATGGCGAAGCACAGGATTCGGCATAAAATTCATCCTTGTCTTCGGTGTGGGCTCCATCGCCGTTTACATCGTGGGATGGATCAAGGAGGCATGGACCCTGGGAACGGTTTACTTTTTCTCAGCCGCAACAATAGCAACTCTGGTACTTTTTATCATCCTTCTCATTGCAGTATCACGGAAGGTGTCCTGCAGGAATCTGGAATGAGGAATGCACTTATCACATTTATCCTCCCTTTTCTTTTGCCTTTCACCGTTTTTTTATCCCCGGCATACGGAACCTCCCATCTTGTCATCGACGAGATAGGCCGCGAGGTGTACCTCCCGTCTTCTCCCCAAAAGATAGTATCTCTTGCCCCCAATATCACGGAGACACTCTTCGCCCTGGGCCTCGGAAGCAAAATCGCCGGAGTCACCCTATTCTGCAATTATCCCGAAGAGGCGAAGAAAAAACCGAAGGTCGGCGGCCTCATCAATCTTTCCCTGGAAACAATCGTTTCCCTCGAACCTGACCTGATAATCGCCACCGCCGACGGGAACAGAAAGGAAACGATTGATCAGCTTGAGCATATAGGTCTCCCCGTATACGTTATAAATCCCCGAAATGTAATGGAAATACTCGGAATGATGTCGCACATCGGGATGATAACGGGGAGAGAGCGAGAGGCGGAGAGACTCACGAGAAACCTCGTAGAAAGGATAGAGAATGTCCTCGCGCACCGAGAGGGGCTCTCACGACCACGGGTCTTCATGCAGGTCGGAATGGACGCGATGATTTCTGCGGGGAGAAACACCTTTCTTAACGAACTTATCACCATGGCAGGTGGAGACAATATAGCGGGAGATTCCGCCATACGATATCCACGCTTCGGCACAGAGGAGATCATCATCAAAAACCCCGAGTACATCATCGTATCATCCATGAAAAAAGGAGATTCCCTTAAAAGGGCGCGAGAAATGTGGAAGAGATGGGACACCATTGCCGCGGTAAAGAATAATAACATTCATATCATAGATTCCGATATCATTACCCGTCCCTCTCCGAGAATCATCTCCGGACTGGAGGAGCTGTTTACCATCATTCACCCGGAGGCATTGCAAAACTCCGGTGCAAATTAGTCTTGCAAATTTATTCTTGTCACGCATATAAACTTAAAAGGGGGGCGTATGAACAGATTCGATAATCTCTTTTCAACGATCAAAATACGGGGGATGGAGCTTTCAAACCGGGTTGTCATGCCCCCTATGGGTACCCTTCTGGGAAATCCCGACGGTACCGTAAGCGAGGCAGTCATAGCCTATCTGAAACGCCGTGCCGAGGGTGGTCCCGGCCTTATCATGACCGAAATCGTCGGAGTTCATCCGAACGGGCTTTCAATCAACACTCAGTTATCGGCCTTTGACGACCGATTCATACCGGGGCTGAAAAGGCTTGTCGACGTCGCCCATGAAAGGGACATCAAAATCGCCATGCAGATTCACCACGCGGGGCGTGAGAGTTTTTTCATGCTGGCAGAGGGAAAGGCCATCGGGCCATCGGCAATTCCGAGCCTCATCTATGGAATGCCTCCCCGCGAAATGACCGAAGAAGATATAGGGGAAATTATACAGGCATTCGGAAGTGCGGCACGCCGTGCCCGCGAGGCGGGCTTCGACGCGGTCGAGGTCCATGGTGCTCACGGCTATCTTTTGACCCAGTTTCTCTCTGAACTTTCAAATCAGAGAACTGACGGCTACGGCGGAAGCATGAAAAACCGTGCCCGTTTTGTTACCGAGATACTCGCCGAGGTAAGAAAAGAAGTGGGCGACAATTTCCCAATTTCTCTCAGGCTTTCGGTTGATGAATGCATCAAGGGGGGGTATACGGCACGAGATATAGCGCCGATTCTTCCCGATTTTGTGAGTGCCGGCGCCGATATGATTCACGCCTCCTTCGGCACGCACGGAAGCCCCGGGGGAATTACCAGTGCCCCCATCGAATATGAACCCGGCTTCAACGCCTGGCTCGCCCGCGAGGTGAAAGAGGCGGTGAATGTGCCTGTCATCGCCGTGGGTCGCTTTACGGAGCCGGCACTGGCGGATGCGGTAATCGCAAGAAAAGATGCCGATCTCGTGGCATTCGGGCGCCAGTTTCTTGCAGACCCCGATTTTCTTATAAAGGCAAAAGAGGGCCGTTCCGGGGACATCTGCACCTGCATCGCCTGCAATCAGGGGTGCATCGAACGCCTCATGCTGGGCGAGGGGAAAATCCGCTGTGCCATCAATCCCGAAACGGGCCAGGAAACGATATATCCGGAGGGCCCTGCGGCAAAACCCCGCACGGTCTGGGTCATCGGTGCGGGTCCCGGGGGGCTGACTGCTGCTAATGAAGCGGCACGGCTCGGCCATGATGTTACCCTCTTTGAAGAAAAAAGCGAAACGGGAGGACTTGTCAGGATCGGTTCCAAGGCACCGTTCAAGAAGGCCTACGGGGAATGGATAGAATGGCTTACCCGTGAGATCGAAAAGCGAGGGGTAAAAATTCTCACCAATACGACTGCTTCAGATGAAATGATAGGGAAAACCCATCCGGAAATGGTGATACTTGCCACGGGTGGAAAACCGATCGTTCCCGATATACCCGGCATAGACCTCGACAACGTCTGTGATGCACTGGAGGTCCTCGCGGGCAATGAAAAACCGGGCAACAATGTGGTCGTCCTGGGCGGCGGGCAGACGGGCATGGAAGTGGCCGACTTTGCCGCTTCGAAGGGAAGCAGCGTCACCATCGTGGAGATGCTGAAACGATCCCCCGTCATGAAGCTGACATCACACGGCTACATGCTCCACCGGCGAGTCAGGGAATCGGGGTGCACACTCCTTCTCAACACGACGGTGAAGAAGATTGAAAAGGACTCGGTAATTATCGAGTCGGAAGGTGAAGAACGGACACTTTCCCCTGTCGATCAGGTGATCATTGCCGCAGGAATAGAGCCTCTCGACAACCTAACAAAGACTTTGGAAGAGGAACATATCCCTTATTTCATAATCGGAGACGCCAAAAAGCCGCGAAGGATTATGGAGGCAACCGACGAGGGCGCAAAAGCAGCCTGGGACATTTGAGCTTGCGCTTTTAGAAACAAGTCGAAGAAGATGTCATTGGAGTCTCGATATGATCCCGATTTATCGGGAAGCAATCTCGAACGCTATAACTGCCTGCAATTATTAGATTGCCGCATCCCCGATATTTATCGGGGGACTCCAATGACCCGGTTCATGACTTATTATGGTATCACTAAAAATTTAACGGAGGGATGAGATGAAAACGGTAGATTTCAGACTGGATGGAAAGATTGCCCTGGTTACCGGCGCAAGCAGGGGAATAGGCGAGGCAATCGCATCGACACTGGCGGAATACGGGGCCCATGTAATACTGGTTAGCAGAAAACAGGAGGCCCTTGATACGGTCTCAAAAAAAATAGGCGAAGCGGGAGGGAAATCTACGCCGATTGCCTGTCATATGGGAAAGATGGAAGAGATTGAAACCCTCTTCAAACAGATAAAGGATACCTTCGGGAGGCTCGATATCCTCGTGAACAATGCCGCCACCAATCCCTATTTCGGCGATCTCCTGAACGCCGACGAAAACGTCTGGGAAAAAACCAATGGCGTCAACCTCAAAGGACCCTTTTTCATGACACAGAATGCCGCAAAACTCATGATCGAAAGCGGAGGAGGTTCCATCGTCAATGTCGCATCGGTAAACGGCATCAGTCCCGCTCCCTTCCAGGGCGTCTATTCGATTACCAAGGCGGGATTAATCAGCATGACAAAGGCATTTGCCCTTGAGCTTGCCAACCAGAACATCAGGGTCAACGCCCTCCTTCCCGGTCTCACGGAGACAAAATTTGCCGCCGCCCTCTTTACCAACGATGACATTTACAACTACGCGGTCAGCAGAATACCGATGGGGAGGCATGCAGAACCGATGGAAATGGCAGGTGCCGTCCTCTATCTAGTATCCGACGCATCCTCGTTTACCACGGGTACCTGTTCAATCTGTGACGGGGGTATGTTGATATAAAAAGGTTACAACAGAATTGTCAGGGTTATAATACAAAGAGGGTAAGTGTTGTTTTACTTACCCTCTCTTTTTTATCTTTTTGAAGCTCCCCGCAACAAGTTGCAGGGAATCTCCGACTGTTTAGTAAGTTAGAATTTATTTTCTGTGTTTTCTGGCAGAAAGTAAATTCGTTAACTCACTTATCCCGATTGTCGGGATTAAGGAAAATTTTATTTTTTATTCGCTCGCTAACCCTGCTGCAAGCAACGGGGAATGCGCTCGCTGTTCAGTTCAGATGTCTGCCCCGGCTAGTTTCCGCCAGAGTTCTTCAGCACATATTACAGCTACTGCAGCTTCCTCCGCACCCCGGGATATCCGACTCCAGTCCCGTCTCGGCAATCTCGATATCGAATATCAGGGTCTTTCCCGCCAGGGGATGATTCACATCCATCTTTACCGTATCGTCAGTAACTTCCGTAACGACGGCCGGAAAGGCTCTTCCCGACTCGTCCGAAAGCTGAACAACCATGTCGACTGTCATCTCCATGTCCTCCGGAATGTTTGCCCGGGGAAAATCGACCACGTGATCGTCTCGCCTCTCTCCATAGGCGTTCTCAGGAGAAATGGTAACACTCTTCTTATCGCCCTTTTTCATTCCCACTACGGCATCGTCAAATCCCTTAATCAATTGGCCCGCACCGACGGTAAATTTAAGGGGGGGATTCCCTTCGGAGGAGTCAAATACCTCCCCACTTTCGAATGTCCCCGTATAGTTCACGCTTATGGTATCGCCACGTTGTATCTCATCTGCCATATCACTCATCTCCTTTGTATTTCTTCAATAACCGGCATAAAAAAAGCCACCGAACCCTGCAGAGCACAGTGGCCATCCTTGCGCTACAAAATCACCCTATCCAAACTTCATATCCCGGCGAGGAAATTTAACACTGAATGCCGATGTTATTGCTCGCCAATATATTATCGTGACTTCCTGATGTCAAGGTCAAATCGGGAACCGTTCATCCGAAAGGCCTCCATCGTCTCGTCTAATCGGAGTTCTGTAATTAATTTCATATCAATACTGTGACGCGCCTAATAGCACTTTGCTGCCCTTTCCTTGTATAAATGACTCCGATCACACAACATAACAACGCTCATTGAAAACCGACAAAGGCAAACTATCCGTGAGGGTAGGACGCAAAGCCATGGATCACCCGAGGGTGACAGCCAGGCTACCGAAGTTTTCATCCATTTAAACCTTTGAAGAATAAATCATGTCATTATAGATTGAGTTTTTACCTCTTCTGACAATGATTTTCCCTTTAGGGATGGGTTTTGAATCACCGGATCGGTGTCAACTCCGTAATTGAAAATCTCAGGCCACACTGTCTAACTCTAATCATGTCTCCTTTTGCAGCTAGGCTTCTTGAGCCCCCTTCCACAAAGCTATTTGCAAAAAAGCCATGAACACACCAGCAGCACAATTCATTGAATGATACCTGTCATCAGCGGTGAAATATGATAATCAGAACCCATCCCTATTACAGAATATAGGATCATCCACCCAGCACATACACCGTGAGAACCCACCAGCCGGTTCTGATCTGAAAAAACGCCAGGATTATGACAGCGAGATTGTTAAGACCGTGCAGGAGGGGTAGATATGTTCTTTTTTTCTTCACACGATGCATGTAAAATCCGGAGATCAAACCGAAAAGCAGAAGGGGGAGCATCGCAAGGGCTGTCCTGCCGTGTGCCCCTGTCATCAGAAAACTATCCCAGTAGCGGTACACCATCGAAATACCTCCGAAGATACCTGCAATCCATAGAATCAATGAAGCGGACCCCATATAAACATGGTGTTTCCAGTGAAAGAGCGTTTTTTGATGAAAATGAAGAAGGAGAATACGATTTATCCCCAAATAAAGGGCATAAAGGGCCACACCCGTGGCTAAAAGCTGTAAAGCGGGATGGATAAAAAGCATGGTTAAGATCTCCCCTCTTTTATTTTTACTACGCCCGGATTTTATTTGAACTCATGGACAAGGATAAAGTCGTTTTTTGCACTCCCCCCGTGACAACCTATACATCCTTTCGGTTTTCCTTCCTTTTTAACACTTCCATCGATTCCGTACAGCATTCGGAACCAGTCTCCGTCATCGGGATTGTATCCCTGTACCTTATACATGACGGTGATGTTCTGCAGTTTTTTATCCTTATCGTAGCTTTCCTTGACCTGTATGGAGCCATACTGAACGGGCGTTCCTGTTGAATTCAGTGCCATATCATGAACATAAACCTTGTGAAGGGGACCATGGGGTGCCCGGCCGGGCTGCATTCCCTGATGATCGGGCCAGAACGACCACTGTACGTAGGGAGATTCCTTGCTGATGTAATTCCAGAGCGACGCCGAATCAGGCCCCGGCATCTCGGCGAATACCGTCGCGCCTCCTGTTATAAAGATGAAACAGAGAACCATGAAAAAGGTCATTTTTCTCATCTTATACGTCCTCCTCTGCAATTTTTATGAGGGAAGGTTTCCTTTGAAAAGAACATAGAAAAAGATACGCCTTTGAGATCATTTGTTAAGAAATTCGAAGCTCCCGGCAAAGAGGTCCTCTTTTTCTTGACATTTCATCCGAAAACTCTTTTTATAGAAACACACCCTGTCATGGAGGAACGGTATGCGCATCATTGATCTTTCAACCACCATCGCACAAAGTCCTGAAGGAACGCTGGAGTTCCTGAAGACAGAAATCACCTATCATGGACACGCAGAGGGAGCGGCCCAGGCGGAAGGTCTTCTACAGCTCCCGGCGCATCTTCTTAATAACGGCGAGGGTTGGGCAACGGAAACAATCACCAGGTTAGGGACGCACGATTCGACCCATGTTGATGCGCCGTGGCATTATAACAGTACGATCCAGGGTGAAAAGGCCCCGACAATCGATGATCTTCCCCTTGAATGGTTTTTCGGTGACGGCGTGAAGCTCGATATGACAGGAAAAGAGGATGGCGATGCCGTAACCATCGATGACATGAAAAAGGAGCTTGAACGGATAGGCTACGAGATTAAACCGATGGATATTGTCCTGATACAGACGGGACGGGACATCTTTTATAACGAGCCTGATTACATCTTCAGGGGCTGCGGCGTCACCGCTGACGCTACCCGGTGGCTCTATGAAAAAGGAATCCGTGTCATGGGCATCGACGCCTGGGGTTGGGATTCGCCGTTAAATATGCAGGCTGAGGAGGCGCTTGAAAAACAGGAAGCGGGCATTTTCTGGGCAGCCCATCAGGCGGGAATTCCCTACTGTCACATCGAACGGCTCGTTAACCTGGGGCCGGTACCGCCTTTCGGATTCAAGGTGGCCTGTTTTCTGCTCAAAATCAAGGGAGGCAGCGCAGGACCCGCACGGGTCGTGGCAATCCTTGAGAACTAAATTGTTGCCACCTTCCTCCGTATATCGTATAGTAATTGTCACTATCTTGATACACAGCTCTTATGGATATGAATAATGGATTCTACTGTCGTTCGACTTTTAAAAGGAAGCGGATGAAGATAAGAATTTCGCTATTCATTCTGAAACTCTTGCACAATCACTCTCAGATTCTCTCATTTCATCACGAACCCGAGTTTACGACAGCAATACAAGAAATACTGGACTATTAAATTTTATGGGCTGTTTTCACTGAAGAATGGAGACAGGCATGAAGAATGGATCGGGACTGAATATCGCCGTTATCGGGGGAGGCGTCGCGGGGATTACCGCGGCATACCTGCTTGAGCGAAAACACACCATTACGCTCTATGAAAAAAACAGCTATATCGGCGGACATACCCATACAATTATCATTGAGGAGGGCCCCGATAAGGAAACACCCGTCGATACCGGGTTCATTGTGCTTAACGATCGAACCTACCCACTTTTTACCACCCTTCTATCTCAGCTCAAGGTGCCGATCAGAAAAACAGATATGTCCTTCAGTTATTTCAGCCGCGAGACGGGACTGCAATATGCAAGCAGAAATTTCGACACCATTTTTGCAGAGCGCCGCAATCTCTTTCGGCCGACCTTCTGGCGTCTCCTTCTGGGAATTATTCGCCTTAACTCAATAACCAGAAAAAAGCTGAAAGGGGGAAACCTCGGCACCATGACCCTCGGCGACTACCTGAGAAGGGAAAAGTTCAGCCGGTCGGTGATTGAGGAGTACCTCATTCCTATGGCGGCGGCAATCTGGTCAACACCGGATGCTAAAATGATGGACTTTCCCGCGGAGAGTTTCTTCCGTTTTTTTGAAAATCACGGCCTTCTTAGCATAACCGATCAGCCACAGTGGTATTTCGTCGCCGGCGGGAGCCATTCATACGTCAGGGCTTTTCTGGCCGGTTTCAGGGGAGAAGCGCATGCAGATCACGAAGTGAGGTCGATACGGCGAACCGATTCGGGCGTCGTGGTAACACTTCAGAGCGGAGCCGAAAACCAGTTCGACCGCGCTGTCATTGCCACTCATGCCGACGAGGCGTATGCTCTGCTTGCCGATCCGTCAGATGAGGAAACCCAACTCCTCTCGCCGTGGGACTATACGAAGAATTATACCGTACTTCACACCGACATCACTCTGCTTCCGCCAAACAGACGTGCATGGGCCTCGTGGAACTATTTGAGGGATCAGGACATCGAAACGGGATCACCCGTTACCCTCACCTACGATATGAATCGACTGCAGAATCTGAAAAGCGAAAAGGTATACTGTGTCACACTGAATCCTGTCAAACCGATCCCGCGTGAACATATCATCCGGGAATTCGTCTACACCCATCCTACCTATACCTTCGAGGCACTGAAAACGCAGAGCGAACTGCCGAATCTTAACGGGAAGAGAAATACCTATTTTTGCGGCAGTTACTTCGGTTACGGCTTTCATGAGGACGCCGTGAGATCGGCCGTGCGGATGGCGGAGAAATTTGGTATAAGATTATGAAATCACAAATCTTTACAGGATATGTCCGGCATCTGCGATTGAAGCCCGTGGAGCACCGCCTGCAGTATCCCCTCTACGTCTACGCCATCGATCTCGACGAATTGGAGGAGGTTGACCGAAACCTTCCCCTTTTCGGATACAATCGTTTTCGCCCTTCATCCATCTATGATCGGGACTACCTCGATAGCGGGCCCGGCACCATCAGGGAAAAACTGCACCATTTTCTTGAAGCCGAAGGGTATGCCGAAAAAGTTTCGTCCGTTATTCTTATCACCTCGGCCCGCTATTTCAATTATGTCTTCAACCCGGTCAGTTTTTACTACTGTTTCTCAGATAATGGAGACCTCGTCTGCATCGTGGCAGAGGTCAGCAATACCTTCGGCGAGCGCCATGTCTACATACCCCATAAATCGGATAATAAGTCCCTTGCTTTTCCCGTGCGATTCACCACCCCGAAAGAATTTCACGTGTCGCCCTTCAATGACATCTCTGGTACCTACGAATTCATCTTCGCCGACATTCGGAAAGAATTGAACATCCGCCTCAATCTCTACCGGAAGAACGAACTCGCCTTTTATGCGGAGCTCTGGGGTGATCCACTGTCCCTTACGGCATTCAATCAGTTAAACACCCTGGCGAGACACCCTTTCATTCCTTATCTCACCATACCCCGAATCTACTGGGAAGCGGCAAAACTCTATTTCTTGAGAAAGCTTTCCTATCATGAGAAACCGGTTCCAATGAGCGCGATGACGATACGAAGAATCCCCCCGACCCTGTTCCAGAAAAGGTCGATGAACTACATCCTCGGTCTCCTGAAAACGATCAGGGAGGGATGTCTCAGAATGACGCTCCCCGATGGCAGAATTGAGAACTTCGGAAGTGAACAGTCACGAAACCGGGCCGAAATGATCATCAACAACTACCGCTTCTTTTCACGGGCAATCCTGGGAGGCGACATCGGCCTCGGCGAGTCATACATGGAGGGCGAGTGGGACAGCCCCGATCCGGCAGGTGTGGTAAAAATCCTGTTTGAAAACAGGGACATCGTATCGGACGGAAATTTTATCACCGCCGCCTGTTCCATACTCAGAAACCGTCTCCTCAACCTGGCACGGGAAAACACCCTCATCGGAGCCAGACGCAATATTCGAAGGCATTATGATCTGGGCAATGCCTTTTTCGAAATCTTCCTCGATTCGACGATGACGTACTCCTGCGCCCTTTTCCATTCACCGGAGGAAACGCTTGAGGAGGCGCAGAAAAACAAGCTGCGCTCGATCATCGAAAAGGCAACGATTGAAAAAGATGACCATGTCCTCGAAATCGGCTGCGGCTGGGGAAGTTTTGCCATCGAAGCGGTGCGACAAAGGGGGTGCCGTGTTACGGGCATAACCCTCTCCAATGAGCAGTATGGCTATACGAAAAAGCTGGTGCACGAAAACGGCATGGATGACCGCATTACAATTCTTCTTCGGGATTATCGAGATATGACCGGCGAGTTCGACACAATCATCTCCATCGAAATGCTGGAGGCTGTCGGTCACCAGCATCTGGGAACTTTTTTCAAATGCTGTGACCGTCTGCTCAAGGAGAACGGATGTATCGTTCTTCAGACAATCACCATTTCCGATGAGCACTACGACGATTACAGGAAGGGTGTTGACTGGACCAGAAAACATATTTTTCCGGGAGGACATATTCCAGCATTGAAAGCGATCAGTAGTGCCCTGACCGGGCACTCAAAACTCGGAATCGTTGCGGTCGATGATATCGGGGTCAACTACGTCGAGACCCTCAGGCGGTGGCGCAGAAAGTTTATCGAAAACAGCGACATTCTGTCCCGGATGGGGTTTGACAGAAGATTTCAGCGAAAATGGGTCTACTATTTCGCCTCCAGTGAAGCGGGATTTGCCGCGAGGGAACTTGGCGATCTGCAGATCCTTCTAAAGAGGACCGGACAGATACACCGAGAGAGTATCCCGGTATAAGACAAACTCCCAGATGATGGAGGAATATCATGAACAGAGGATTATTATTACTACTTATCATCACCGTTATGATGGTCGCCTGCCCTGGCAGTCGCTTGAAAAATCCGGGGGTGGCCGACGGCAGACTTGCACCCTGCCCCAAATCCCCCAATTGCGTGTCATCGCAAAGCGACGATGAAAAGCACTACATAGCGCCGATCGTTTATGATGGAACGCTGCAAGAAGCGCGAGAAAAACTTATCTCTGTTCTTCAATCGATGAAGCGGTCACGGATCGTGAAAACTGAAGACACCTACATCCACGCAGAATTCACCTCTGCTTTCTTTCGCTTCGTCGATGACGTGGAGTTCTATCTCGATGATACGGCAAAGACAATTCATATGCGATCGGCGTCCCGTGTCGGAAAGGCGGATTTCGGTGTGAATCGAAAGCGAATGGAAAATTTCAGGTCACGCTTTACGACCCTCACAGATAAAAAGGAGTGAAACCATGCCATATATGAAAAATGTTACGCTTTGTATCTGCCTTTTGATTTTTATCGCGTCGGGATGCGCAGCAACGACACACCAGGAGGAATATGAGATGAATACCTACTTCAAGGTCCTTGACGAGACCGATCCGGTGAAGATCGGGGTTCTCGAGGAGGGCTCTCAAAGCGAAAGAGAGGCCATCGACCGGTTCACAGCCTTTTATGCCGTTTTCTCTGCTGATCGCATTAAAAAGGGCGTGAAAGATCTCTATGCCGAGGACGCCTATTTTCGCGATGTCTATAAAGCGGTCCAGGGAAGCGATGCTATCGAGGAGTATTTTCTGAAAAGCGCCGAGACTGTCCACGAATGCACCTTCGATATTCAGGATATTGCCGTCCATGAGGGGAATTACTACTTCCGATGGATTATGCACCTGACGACGAAGCGATGGAGGGACGAACCGATTAAGGCAGTGGGCATGTCCCATGTCAGGTTCGATAAAGAGGGCATGGTAATCTTCCACCAGGACTACTGGGATTCAAGCATCATCTACGAAAAGGTCCCCATCATGGGATCGGTCATTCGCTGGATCAAAAGGCAGTTCTGAAAAGCGATCGTTTTACCCTAACGGGCTTGTTTCGGGAGGTGGCTTTCCTGATATTCCCGAATCAGCCTCTCGATGAACCGGTCCTTTTCTTCCCAGAGTTCACGGACCCATTCCTGGAAGCGTTCGCGAAATTTCTCGTCATCGAGATAATTGCCGTGGAGAAATTCCTCGGGAATGACATGTTCTTTGACTCTTACAACGATACGGGATATGCGCCCGCACAGGAAATTCCAGAATCTTACGGGCCCTTCAGGATAGACGATCGTCACGTCCAGCATCTTTTTTATCTTGCCGTCCATCGCATTGAGGGCAAAGGCGAAGCCACCGGCCTTCGGTCGCAAGAGATGACGGTAGGGTGATTCCTGCCTTTTGTGCTTTTCCGGCGTGAAGCGAGTCCCTTCAATAAAATTGAGAATTGATACCGGCGTATGCCCGTAGCGTTCGCACATTTTCTTTGTCGTTTCCAGGTCTTTGCCCCGCTTCTCGGGATATTTTTCAAGGTATTCCCGCGAGTAACGCTTCATGTAGGGGTAGTCGAGGGCCCACCATGCCGTTCCCATGATGGGAATCCAGAAAAGTTCCTTCTTTAGAAAAAATTTCGGGAAGGGAATTTTATAGCCGAAGGTTCTCAGAAGGACGAGGATATCCGTCCATGACTGGTGGTTGCTGTTGACGAAGTACCACTCTTTGCGGGTCAGGCCTTTCAATCCTTTGATATCCCACGTAATTTTCTGGGTCAGTTTCAGCGAAAGAAGGGTGCCCCCTATCCAGCCATTCACGGTTGCCATGAGGTATCGGGCGCACCGTATCTGCCACCATTTGAATCGAATAAGGAATTTTGTCAGTGCCAGGGCGTAGACCGGAACTGTCCAGATCAAGGTATTGAGGACGATAAGACCGATACAGATAACGCCAAGGAGCGTTGACGGTAAGAATGACAGCATGGTTTTATATCCCCCTGATAATACATGCCATATTTATCAACAAATGCGACATCCCCCAAATATCTTAATCCGCATTCGACGGGAAAGGCAAAAAAACGGCTATCCTACCATTTTGCTTCGTGCTCCTCGGTAAAGCCGAAACCTGTCTCGATCTGATACTCGGCAGCACCATCCCGCAAAGTTCCTTCAAAACGACCGAAAGGCTGGTGAAAATTACTCATGAGGATGCCGAGATTGAGGGTCTTTTTCCTCTCCCCTTCCGGATAGAATTTCAAATCAACCTTTCCATCATTGGAAACCAGCCGCCACGGTTCCAGGATGTTGCGATCGTTGTACTGAAAATCGATGGTGTCCGTCTTTATCATCCGACCTTCAATCCAGAAGGCATTTTCCGTATAACCAGTCTCATTCACGCCCTGAACGAGGTTGAAGCCGATCCGTTTCCCTTCCCTGTCAAAGCCCCCGCCGGAGGCCCAGTTCCAGAAGGTATAGTGCGAGAGGCAGCCGAAGGTGTAATCGAGGACACCGGAGGACCGGGAGGGTTCTATGGTAAAATCCCTGTTTCCCGCGTGTATCGTCCCGCTTACGGCCATACCCGATTCTTTTGTCGTATAGTTGAACCCCTTCAGGCCGACGCGGGTCACAATGTTCATGGCTTCCCGATATCTCTCGAATCTCAGTTCCGCCCTCAGTTTCCCCTTCACCGCCGAGGTCAGTGATATGGAATCAGCACCATTTTTCATAGAAACATCGGTTTTTCCGCTTTTGAAGTTCACATCGCCCGAGAGGGAATTCCCCTTTATTTCGGTTGCAAGACCCATGGGGTGAATAATGTCGAATTCCAGCAGTTCCTTTCTTTCCCTGTCAAAGACATAAGTGAACATGTTTCCGAGATACCCCGCATCGACGACGGCAAGTCCGAAAATGACCTCTTCATTGCAGACGCCAAGATACTGCCACCGCTTCAATCTGAAGGCCGAAACGGGCCCCGTAGCATCTTTTCCATACCGCCGCAATTCCTTGAGGTCAAAGCTCTCCAGCGGTTCTTTATAGATCCCGAATCGCGGACGACCGTTACTCCCGACAATCTCCCCGTATTCTTTTTCAGCCATGGCGCCACACCCCTTTTCAGTCGTGGATAATCGCTTACCCATTGCTATGCTATGAGTGTTTTCTATTAAAGACCATTTACGAAGCTATGTATTACCACATATCCAATTTTCTGTAAAAACATCTATGCAGATAAACCAGCATGTTTCGCTATAGATAAGATGATAAATAATAAGCAATTACGACTGCCTAAATCTTCAGTATCGATGGGATGTAGCGGACAACTATTACCATTTGAAATTATTGGTCTCCATTTTAATCATTCCAAGATCTGATAATTTTTTCTGACCAGAACGTATCGAAGACGCTTGCAGCGCCACCATGTTCTATAATCTTACCATCTTTAATTTTATCTATATTAACAGCAGATATTTCCAGTTTTTTTCCAGTTGGTTTTATCCCTAACCATTCACCGAGATGAGTCCCCTCCATAATTACTTCAGAAATGACATAATCATGATCGACAAATTGTCTTATTACGCGTAATTTCATGTCAGGGTAAGTCTTTCTAACACCGATTAAATGTTTGCGCATCCCTTCTAATCCGATTGGAATGGAAGTCTCACCGACTTTGGCGGTGCAGTCGGCAGAAATGTAATTATCAATGTCATCATATCGGTCAGAAGAAGATGAAATGACTTCATAAAAATATTTCAATTTTTCCGATGCAGTCATATATTATCTCAGAAATATTATGTGGCAGCCATTGAAGCTCCCCGCAACAAGTTGCGGGGAATCTCCGACTGTCAAGGAAAATGTTACTTATTATTCGCTCGCTAACCCCGCTGCAAG
>JAFGBH010000078.1 GCA_016933215.1 Deltaproteobacteria bacterium
CCTTCGATCTTGCCCGTGTAGAATGCCTTTTCCTGATCCACGTTGGCATCGGCCAGTTTTTCTGTCGCCACCCGTGCCATCCAGAGGTGGAACCACCCCATCAGGGCATCGCCGAAGCAGTTCAGGTAATCACATGCTCCTATAAGGGGCACAAAGGGATTGGTCTTAATGAGCTTGCTGAATTCCATGGCCGTCATTGCGCAGGAATTCAGTGCATTTTCAACGATTACCGCTTCGTCTTTGAAGTTTTCAAGCTCTTTCGCCTTTGCGACTTCCGCCTGGGCCTCTCCGAGGAGGTTCATGAAATAGAGTCCCTTCTTCATGCCAAGCTTTCTGCCTAGAAGATCAAGCGCCTGAATACCGTTTGTTCCTTCATAGATACAATTGATCTTCTGATCGCGCATCATCTGCTCTACCGGATATTCCCTGCAGTACCCGTAGCCGCCGTACGTCTGGACCGCCGTATCGCATACCATCATACCCCAATCGGTACAGTAGGATTTGACGATGGGTGTCAGCATCTCGATCATGCCTCCCCATTTTGTTTTTTCTTCGTCCGTATCAGCCATTACATTCTTATCCATGCAGTAATAGCAGTAATAAGCAAGCAGCCGCATACCTTCCACATAGGATTTCATCTTGATGAGCATCCTTCTCACATCGGGGTGCTGTATAATCGGCACGGCAGGTGCAGTGGGATCTTTCATGTTCATCACGTTGGCACCCTGCACCCTGTCCTTTGCATAACTGAGGGCATGGAGGTACGCAGCAGCGGCAAGGGAAACACCCATCATTCCCACGCCCTGGCGCTCTTCGTTCATCATGTGGAACATGATCTTCATGCCTTCACGCTCTTCACCCATGAGGTAGCCGATACAATTTCCCGTATCACCGAAATTCAGCGTACAGGTTGCATTTCCGTGAATACCCATTTTGCTTTCGATGTTGCCGGTCACGACATCATTGAATTCGCCGACAGAGCCGTCCGCACTGATCCTGTACTTGGGCACGATAAAGATTGAAATGCCCTTCGTTCCCGCAGGGTCACCCTCAATGCGGGCCAGAACGGGATGGATGATATTTTCCGTGAGGTCATGATCGCCGGCGGAAATGAACGACTTCGTTCCGGAAATCGAGAAGGTTCCGTCGGGATTTCTCTTTGCCGTGGTCTTAAGAGCCCCCACATCAGAACCTGCACCCGGCTCGGTAAGACACATGGTACCCGCCCACACGCCAGTATACATTTTCTCAAGGATAATGTCTCTCAGTTCATGCTGGAAGAAGTCCTCTACGAGACGTGCCGCACCATGGGTCAGTCCCGCGTACATAAGAAACGCCTGATTCCCCGACAGGAACATATGCGAGCAGGCAGCGGCTACCACGGCCGGAAGCTGCTGTCCCCCTACCTCGTAACTGTCTGCAACGGCCGTCCAGCCGCCTTCACAATAAACCTTCCAGAGCCTGTGATAGTCTTCGGGAACAAAAACCTTACCGTCTTTGAATACTGCCTCGACCGGTTTCCTGTGAACCTCATCAGGATAGCACGGTGCCAGTTCATTCTCGGTATACTTGGCGGCCTCTGTCAAAACCATGTTCACCATGTCGGCATCATGATCTTCATAGCGTGCCTTTCCGAGGAGTTCCTCACCAATCTTCAAAACTTCATGGAGCAGGAATTTATTGTCCCGCTCGTCTACCCATTGACTAGCCATAATACCTCCTTTATATAAGTAGTAGTTATCGTGCCCTTTTTCGAGTGAGCTTCGCACTTATAATCTTTATTTGCCATTCTGTCAATAAAACTTATCTTTAACTATATCGGCAGGTTACGGTGCGGTAACGGGACGCCGGGGCAGCCGTGCATTTATTACGAATGATTCGCTTGAAATGAATGCATCGAAAAGGTAAGAGATAACAGATCAAAGAAATGGGGAAGATCGGTTTGAAGCTGATACTGGTTCGACACGGTGAGACTCTCTGGAACCGGGAAAAAAGGGTGCAGGGAATAAGTGACATAGAATTGAGCGAGCGGGGAATAGAGCAGGTTCAGAATCTTGCCAACTCCCTGAAAGATGAAGCGATTGATGCCATCATATCGAGCCCGCTTAAGCGGGCATACCAGACCGCACGCATCATCAATCAATTTCATGACCTCACTATCGAGTCGGAACGGGATTTACAGGAACTGGATCAGGGCGATCTGGAAGGCGTGAGATTCAGCGAGCTTATGGAACATCACCTCAGCTTTCTCGAAAAGTGGCTCAAAGACCCGGCGTCCGTCGTCATGCCGAATGGAGAGGCCCTTATTGATCTTCAGAGACGCGCATGGGGTGTAATAGAAAGGGTCATGAAAAGCGGCAAAAATACTCTTGTTGCTTCTCACGGGTTTACCATCATGACGATACTCTGCAAATTTCAAAATCTCAGCCTCTCACAATTCAGGGAGGTCCATGTGGATACGGCATCGAAAACCGTTGTCACAATCAAAGACGGAAAGGGATCGGTACTCTCTTTAAACGGCACTGATCACTTGCAGTAAATGTAATGTAGTGCAATTCATTTTATCCGACAGGAGATAAAAACAGAGAATTTATAAGGAGTACTATAATGTTAGACAAAGAGTTTTTATTAAAAATCGGTTTGGCAGAAATGTTAAAAGGCGGCGTTATCATGGACGTCACTAATCCAGAACAAGCCAAGATTGCCGAAGATGCCGGCGCCGTGGCAGTTATGGCGCTGGAACGTATCCCTGCGGATATCCGAGCGGATGGTGGAGTTGCCCGGATGTCAAATCCTAAAATGATTAAAGAAATACAAAAAATGGTTTCTATTCCTGTCATGGCCAAGATTCGCATTGGACATTTCGCAGAAGCTCAGGTTTTGCAGGCTATCGGTGTTGACTTTATTGACGAAAGCGAAGTGTTAACCCCTGCCGATGAAAATAATCATGTTTGGAAACATGATTTTAAAGTGCCTTTTGTTTGCGGTTGCCGCGATTTGGGCGAGGCTCTGCGAAGAATTGCCGAAGGCGCAGCCATGATACGCACAAAGGGAGAGGCCGGTTCCGGCAATATTGTGGAAGCAGTGCGTCACATGCGGGCGGTTCAAAGTGAAATGCGCAAGATTCAAACACTCAGTAAAGACGAAATGATGGCTTGTGCCAAGAATTTAGGCGCGCCTCTGGAACTGGTCAAGTATGTGCATGAAAACGGCAAATTGCCCGTGCCCAATTTTTCAGCGGGCGGCATCGCCACCCCGGCCGATGCTTCCCTGATGATGCAATTAGGCGCTGAAACCAATTTTGTCGGTTCAGGAATTTTTAAATCCTCTGATCCCGCCGCCAGGGCCAAAGCCATCGTTCTGGCAACAACGCATTTCGATGATCCTGATATTGTAGCACAGGCCAGCGAGGGACTTGGCGATGCTATGCCTGGTTTGGAAATAAACACCATCCCCGAAGAAGAACTGTTAAGTAAAAGAGGATGGTAAAAGAAAATTGAAAATAGGGATTCTGGCTTTACAGGGAGATTTTTATAAACATGGCGAGGTCGTGCAAAAGCTTGGCCACGATGTTTTGTATGTCAAAGATTTAGCAACCTTGAAAAAAAGTGACAAACTGATTATCCCGGGAGGTGAATCAACCACATTTTTGCGATTGATCGAGAAGCTCAAACTGCGTGACCCCCTTGTTGAGTTTGGCAGGACAAAAAGCGTCATGGGAACCTGTGCCGGTTTAATAACCCTTGCAACACAGGTAGACGGACTGCCCTTCCCGCCTTTGGGATTAATTGATATAAACGTAGAGCGAAATGCCTACGGCAGACAGATAAACTCATTTATCGATGAGGTAAGGGTGAATTTATCTGGAGATGTCGTATCATTTGAAGGCGTCTTTATCCGAGCTCCAAAAATACAGAAAAGAGGGCAAGGCGTAAGAGAGCTTGGATGGCATAAAGAAGCCGTGGTAATGGTTGCCAACGAAAATATTTTAGTTACAACGTTCCACCCTGAACTGAGTGATGACCTCCGGCTGCACGAATTTTTTATTAACAATTTTAATTAATTTCAATATATTGAAGCTTCCCGCAACACAGTATAACTCCGACACGTTGCAAATGATACCTATGCTATCATAATTGACACACAGGTAATTATTATATAGTATCAATCTTACTTTTGGTGGCGTACTATCCCGATTCCGTCCAGAAACTAATAAATGGGGGAAATGAAGATGCAGAAAAAGGGGAAGGGATTTCTCGAAAAAATCGGACCCATTATTGTAATACTGATTCTGGCCCTGGCACTTATGGCCTCAGTCGGATGCGGACACAAAAAGCAGATACTTCTGAAGCCCGATAAGGGAGGAAAAGCCTATTCCAACAGTATCGGTATGAAATTCGTGCTCATACGAAAGGGCACCTTCTCGATGGGAAGCCTCTTTAGCGAAAAGGGACGAAACAGCGACGAAAAACATCACCGTGTCACACTCGAAGACTCCTTCTACCTGCAGGCGACCGAGGTGACCCAGGGACAGTGGAAAAAAGTCATGGGGGACAAGCATAATCCATCCTATTTCAAGGACTGCGATGACTGTCCCGTGGAACAGGTCTCCTGGAATGACGCCCAGGCATTTATCGCGAAGCTCAATGAAATGGAAAAAACGAAAAAGTACCGTCTCCCCAAAGAGGCGGAGTGGGAATATGCCTGCAGGGCTGGAACCAAAAAGGCATACCAGACCGGTGACTGCATCTCCACAGAGGAGGCGAATTTCAACGGTAATTATCCGCTCGAAGGTTGTCCCGCAGGAGATTTCAGAGAAAGTACCATCGCGGTGGGGAGTTTTGCACCCAATCCCAGGGGTCTTTACGATATGCACGGAAACGTATGGGAATGGTGTCAGGACTGGTTAGGCGATTACCCTTCAAGCCAGGTTACCGATCCGAAGGGTCCCAAGCACGGAAGTCAGAAGGTCCTCCGGGGAGGCTCCTGGAACAGCCTCGAAAGAGATCTTCGATCCGCCTGCCGCTTCGGCAGTGCCCCCGATAGCTCAGCGAACTACATAGGATTTCGGGTTGCCATGACCCATTGAGGAAAAGGGGCCGGAATTCTATCCCGGCCCCTTTTCCTTTTTCAGTACACCCAGCCGAGAATCCCCAGACCAATGACATTTCCTGCGATGGCAATGGCATAGATGATGCTGACCATGGTGACCTTTGCCCTGATCGTTTTCAGACTCATAACGATAATGGCAGCGACAAAGAAGTGGAAGTACCCGAAGAGGAAGATAAGCCAGACGCCGGCAAAGGATCGGAACCACCAGGGATATTCCCAGACAAGGTGGCCGCCCATGTTCAGGATACACTCCACAAAGACACAGAATACTGCATAGGCAATCGCCCAGAACCACCAGTTCGGAATTCCCAGGATCTTGATGCGTTTGTCCTCAAAGACCGTATTGAAAAAGATGATCCCTACAATGGCGAACATGAACATAATCTCTATGTTCCACCCGACCATTGTTCTGAGGGCAGTGTCACCGGGCGTTGTCCAAAAGGCGGCACGCTGTGTCAGATGAAACACCCAGCCGTTCCATGTCTCGTTGATAAAATCCATGCCGAAAATCGTCACCCCGGCAAAGATGGCATTCCAGTTTCCCGATGCCCAGGCCTTTTTCATCTCGTTGGTGTAGATGTAAAAGACAAAGGCGAGCATGGGAATTACGTACCACTTAAGCATGGAGATATCTCTCAACCCCTCAAGTGCAAGCCGTGATGCTTCTGTCATAACGATCCCTCCTCTATTGTGATAAAAAGATTGAAACATGAAACGGCGACTCCGGAGATCAGATGCCCGGAACCGCATACTTGAATTGAACAGCGAGCGCATTTCCCGCAACTTGTCGGAGTTATAAGGGATTGCGGGGAGCTTCAGTTGCAAAAAAGTGAAGGGTATACGCCGCGCCAAAGTGTCTTGGGAAGAAAGTATAAGGAAATGACCCTTCCCTGTCAACGGGAAATACCACCGGCATGAAGACTTGCCACATCAAATCAAATAAGGTATTCATCTTCCATGAAAGAGGAGGAGGCCTGGCTGCCCGATGGTAACAAGGAAAGATATAGAAAAGGCATACGAAACCATCCATGACCACATTGTCGACACACCGATTATCCTCTCTGCCACATTATCGGATCTCTGCGGCTGCACCACACTCTTTAAACTGGAAAATCTGCAGAGAACGGGGTCCTTCAAGGAACGGGGCGCCCTCAATAAACTGATGAGCCTTTCCGATTCGGAAAAAGCCAGGGGGGTTATCGCCGCGAGTGCGGGCAATCACGCCCAGGGTGTCGCCTGTCACGCAAAAAGGCTCGGTATTCCCGCCACCATCGTGATGCCCCGCGGGACACCCCTCGTTAAGATTACCTCCACACAATACTGGGGCGCAAAGGTCATCCTCGAAGGGACATCCTACGACGATTCATACGCCTTCGCACAAAAACTGGCGGAAAAAGAGTGTGTCACTTACATCCACGCCTTTGCCGATCCCTTCGTAATCGCCGGCCAGGGAACCATCGGCATCGAAATCCTGCGACACCATCTATGCAAGGATTTAGACGCAATCGTCGTTCCAATAGGGGGAGGGGGTCTCATTTCGGGTGTTGCCGCCTATGTCAAGGCCCTTCGTCCCGAAGTGAGAATCATCGGCGTTGAGACGGAAAGCTGCCCGGCAATGAAGGAAACCCTCGACTGCGGGCATATACTCTCCGTTTCTTTGTCGGAACCGGCCTGTCTTGCCGACGGCATAATCGTGAGAAAAGTTGGTGATATAAACGTGAGGATGGTCAGACGGTACGTGGATGATATCGTCACCGTTAATGACGACGAGATCGCCAATGCGATTCTCCTTCTTCTGGAAATAGAAAAAAATGTTGTCGAGGGTGCCGGTGCGGTGCCGCTGGCTGCCCTTCTGAACAGGAAAATCACCGGCGTTTCCGGAAAAAAGATTCTCTCAATAATTTCGGGAGGGAATATCGATGTCACGCTCCTCTCACGAATCATCACAAGGGGCCTTGCCTTTGACGGGAGACTCGTTCAATTCCAGATTCAGCTGCGCGACGTGCCCGGCGCACTTGAATCGGTGCTCCATCTCTTTCACGAAGCCAATGCCAACATCCTTGAGATCGTCCACCATCACTACACGGCAGGGGCACCGATCGGCCGGATAAACGTGACCATCACCCTTGAAACCAAGAGCTTCGACCATATCGGGGAAATCCAGGAAAAACTTGATGAAAGCGGATACATCGCCTACCGAAACGCCCCTATGTCGGTCAGTAACGCACCCTTAGAATAATTGAAGCTCCCCGCAACAAGTTGCGGGGAATCTCCGACTGTTAAGGAAAAGGTCTTTTTTTTATTCGCATGCTAACCCCGCTGCAAGCGACGGGGAATGCGCTCGCTGTTCAGTTCAACGAAAAGTGAAACTCTTTACATGTATTCCTGTACCAATCTATGGACATGCCGTGCCACGGGTATGCAGGACGTCAGTCCGGGAGACTCGATTCCGATACAATTAATCAGTCCTGGATAGCCGATTCCGCTTTCTTCCCTTATTATGAAATCTCTATAGGGCTCTTTCGGACCCTGAAGCTTTGGCCGGATGCCTGACATGTCTGGACAAAGGGCTTCTTCTTTTATGCCGGGGAGATAGGTCATGACAGAGCGGTAAAAGGATTCTCTCTTCTCGCCCCTCACAGCATATTCCAGTTCATCCACATACTCCGTATCGGGACCGAATCTCACACGCCCTCCGAGATCAAGCGTTGCATGAATTCCCAACCCTTCGTTTTCACCCTGAGGGACAGGATAGACGAGATGGTTGAGTTTTGGGGCGGGCGATGCGGAAAAGTAATCACCTTTGCAATATCTCAAACGATATCCCCTCTTCTCCACATCAATACCGAGAAGCCTGCAAACGCTATCGGCATGAAGACCGGCACAGTTTATCAAAGACCCTGTCTGAAACCGATACTCGCCACCGTTAATTTCGATCTCGTAATGTTTCCCCCTGAAGCGCGCGGCCGTTACCTTTGAACGAAAGACGATCACGGCACCATGAGATCCTGCGTGGACATAAAAGGATCGCAAAAGACTGTGCGAGTCAATGATGCCTGTGGAGGGAGAAAAAAGCGCCGCCCGTGCCTTGATTTCAGGTTCTTTCTTCTTGATCTCTTTTTCCGAAAGAAGGGAAAGATCCGTAACACCGTTCGCCTCGGCCCGCTCCCTCAAACGCTCCAATATTTCTTCTTCCTTCTCCGTCACTGCAACAATGAGCTTTCCCGTTTTCCTGTGAGGAATTCCTCTTTTTTCAGAGAGCTCATAGAGGAGCCCCTTTCCCTCCCTGCAGAAACGGGCCTTCAGAAAACCAGGAGGGTAATAGATGCCTGCATGAATGACGCCGCTCTGCCGGCTGCTCGTCTCATGACCAAAGGTGTGTTCCTTCTCGAGAAGAAGGACGCTCCCGTAATGACGGGACAGCTCTTCGGCTACGGCAAGGCCGATAACACCGGCACCTATTATGGTAATCGAAAACATCTCCACTTGATAGTTAACTCTCACTCCGGCAGATTGCTGAGCAATGCATCCGCCCTATTATCTCGGTAACCCCTCAGGATTTATGACGCCCTGGAACGACAACAGCCCAGGCGTCAAAAAGTGAATTGTAACGGAGGATAAATTCCTCGTCATGGTCCGTTACGACCTTGAAATAGTGAAGAGAGGGCTCTTTCGCGCTCCGTTCCCCCTCGTACCACCGATCTGCAATCTCCTTCACCACCCGTCTTTCTCCCCGCCAGGTAAAGGCCAGGGGACGTTCGTTCGCCCTGTAGCCGCTATAACACTCAACCTGTATGATATCGAACATCATGACTTCAAATAAGAATGGTGTCGGGCATAGTGCCCGAGGTTCCTATCGGCTGCCGCCGTCAATACCCATCGCTTTTCTCACCTTGACCTTGGCATCAATGAGCTTAGTATGAGTGAGATGCAGGAGGTCCGTCAGCTTGTGAACCAGAAAATCCTCATGTTTGTCGAGCTTTCCGTCGGTATAGGCAATCCGCCAGACCATCTCGATAATCTCCGTCTTTTCTTCAGGCGTATAGTTCTGGTTTATCAGACTGGTAAACTGCCAGAGATCGAGACTCCCTTTCAGTTCGCCTTCGGCAGACTCGATGAGGGTATCCGCCTCTTCATCGGACACATGGTAGTCTTGCTTCAGAATCGCCACAATACTGTCCCGCTCCGATTCACTGAAATCGCCGTCTATCTGCGACATTTCGAGAAGGAGTGCCAGGGTGGCGATACGGATATCGTGACAGGTCTCTGCTTTCTCTTCCCGTTTTTCTTCTCCACTTCTACCAAAAAATTTCTTTACCAGATCGATCATGGATAAAGTTCCCCTTTTCTAATCATCAGTAAAAATCATCGATGCGTAGGTTACGGCACTTCCGGTCACTTCCTCATCGTAGGTCTCATGAGAGAGTATCTCCGCCTGAGAGCCCTTCAGGAGTGCCGAGAAGACAAGCATAGCGGGAAGCCCGCATACGTTGAATCGATTCTTCGTCTCCAGGGCGTTTTCATAAATCTTTTCCGGCTGACCCTCACAAAGAGAGGAGAGGATTTTTTCATCATTTTCCCGGGCATCATGGAGAAGTGCATATGCCGGGGCATCATCACCGAACTTGAGCCCCACGTGGGCGAAATCCACACCGGAGACAATGAGGACATCTCCTTTCCGCTTTTCTATGAGGTTTCCGAGAGCCCCAACCATCCACTGAAACCGCTCATCATCCAAGATATTCCTCCCCTCCATGATACATTCGTGAATGCTTCCGCAGAGGATCGGAATTATCGAAACGTCGTTTTTCAGGAAATAAGAGAGAAAAAGGGTTTGAAACTCTATTGAATGCTCCATCTTATGTCCGAAATCTTTAGTCGCAAGGGTTCCCGGTGGAGCATGTTCTTTGATCTCCGAGATAACATCACGCGCCGCCTTCAGCGTGCCGAAGGGGGTAACGTAATTTTTCTCCGAGACAGAATATAATCCGTCCTGCCACTGGTGATTGACTCCCAGTATGACGGCAATATCATATTTACGGCCCTTTAGATGGCGGTACAGGCTCACATAGGTTGATTTCGCCACTTTAATATCGATATGGGGCGCAAGAATTCCAGCAATAAATTCTCCGGCAAAGTCCGGCTCCCTTCGGGGAAGTTCATCCTCAGTACCTTCAATGAGACGGCTCAATTGTGCAGGGTCTGCATCGTAGGATCGTCCCGCGTGGGACGGAAAGCGGTCCTCTCCTCGTTCGAATTCCTCATAGAGAAACCGTATCCGTTCACGGAAGGCATCGCTCTCAAGGAGAAAAAAGGTATCCAACCTCCCGATAAAGTCTTCTATCTCCGAGAGCGAAACAAGTCCTCCGCCACGGCTTCGCATTATCTCTGCCTGTAAGTCGCGAAGGTCATTGGTACCGTCGAGCATCTCCAGAAGGGGAAGCATCGACCGGTTCATGGTAAGTGTATTTTCGGTCATTTGCAGAGGATCGATAAAGGCCAGCACCTCGCGGCCTTCCACCGCGGTGGCAATCAACTGGAGGTCACTTCTCAGCCGGGGATTTTTCATCATTTTTTCCACTCCGAGGAGGCATCCTAATACATACGACCGGAAGTTTCGATAAAAAAATGCACTCTTTTCAGCACAGAAAGTTCATGTGCTGGAGGAAAGGCCAAGGGTGGGATCAAGCTGTGGTCTCTGCAACTTCCCCCACGGCCGCTATGAAGGACGGGGCACGATAGCCAGCTGATATGACATGCCTTTAGGTCTCTCATCAAACATCAGCAGGCACTGAGAGAGTATGGCCGAATTCTGCATACCGGCTTTATAATGTCGAAGGCAAAGAGGGATACAATCCTTCCCTGCTGATGTGCACCGGGGAAAAATCTTATCGATAATTGCCGTTCACTCGGGACGTGTCTATTCGTCTCTTCTGTTTCGGTTTTTTTGCCCCTGAGTCTTGTCACTTATCTTTGCCCTTTTCTTACGGCATTCGGGACATCGTTTGGGGCTGCTGAAGTCACGCTCTGCATAGTAGGACTGTTCACCAGCGGTAAAAACAAATTCATCGCCACACTGAATACATCTGATTGTAATATCTTCCACGTTCCATTCCTAAATACTTAACATTTATTAATAAAGCCGCGTCGTACGGCACTATTTCACTACGTAAGCATCGGTTTTTTGATGAAAGGTACCGCCGGGAGGTTCTCGATCAGCCATAGAATATAAAAAAGTGGCCACAAATTTCTCAAAATCCCTCAATCCCTCCACCGTCATATATTCGTCAGCAACATCGAAAAATGAGGAATCCTTCCACAATTCAACCGAACCTCCGATTGCTTCAGTATATGATCGCACCATTTCGGCAGTCTCGCGAATTCTTTCTCCCGTCATAGAAAGACTTTTCTGCCGGAGAAATGTTTGACATCTCTCCAGGTGTTCCGGAAAATTGTCATCGATCGCCCTGTAAACTGCGTGAAGCTCGGAAATCCTGTTACTGTTAAGAACCATTGTTTTCAAGATCCTTCATGAAGATTATTTTGTGATCCCTCTCCCTGTAAAAATTATCCAGCACGCATATAATGCGATACCCATGTTTCTCATAAAAGGCCCTGGCTGTCCCATACTTCGGGGTCGTTGAGGTATCGACATAGATCTTTTTTCCACCCTCTTTGACAACCCGCTCCTCCATGAACCTGACAAGCTCCGCCGCAACACCTTTTCCCGCAACCTTCTTGTCCACGGCGATCCAGTAAAGATCATAACTGGAATCCGTCATCGGTATCGGTCCGAAACAGATATACCCCATGAACTGATTGTCGCCATCATGGTAGCAAAACGTCTGGTACTCTCCCCTGTCTTTTTTCATCAACACCAAGTCAACAATTTCCATGGCAACGTCAATCTCCTGTTCATTAAAGACCGCCGTCTGCTGGAGGAGATCGAGTATTTTTTCTCTGTCATGATGGGTTATGGAATGAATCATATTAGTCCGAACGGTGAGACATGAAATCCAGGAGACGGCGCACCATCTCCGTATAGTTAATTCCTGACTGTTCAAGGGATGCGGCAAATCCGGCGTCGGGGCTGATACATGGATTTGCATTGATTTCAAGCACATACGGCTTGTTGCGGCGATCGGTTCTCATATCCACCCGTCCATAATCTCTCAGCATGAATATATGAAAGCATTCACGGGCAATCATCTCCATCGTCCCTTTGAGAGTGGGGTGGATGTCCCCGGAATACGTTCTGGGGGTATGGTTATATTCAAAGGAAGATTTATCCCACTTCGCCCGATATCCCACGATTCGATGAATATCTTCCGGAAAAGCGGAAAAGTCTATCTCCGCAATCGGCATGATGTCCACTTTGGGATATCCAAAGAGGGTAACATTGAATTCTCTACCATCGATATATTCTTCAATAAGAAGGGGTCCAAATCGATCATAGAAAGACCCGATCTCTTTCTTCAATGTGGTTTCACTCCCGAACACCGATTCCTGGTCAATTCCGATGCTGGCATCTTCGAATCTCGGTTTTACGATAACGGGGAAGGCAAGACACCCTGCATTAAAGTGGAGAGATCCTTCGTATATCAGATAGTTGGGGGTTCGTACCCCGCATGCCTTCAGCACCCTTTTTGTCATGGCTTTGTCCATTGTACAGGTGAGGGCTGACGAGGGAGAGCCGCTAAAGGGAACACCGATAAGTTCAAGAACGGAAGCAGCGTGACCGGAAAACATGGGGTCCTCGTCAATGGTTTCGCAGAGGTTAAATACCATATCGACGGGTTCTTCCCTGTAAGCGGCGAGAAAGGCATCTATATCTTTGGAAAGAGGGATGCGCTTTGAGGAATATCCCAACTCATCGAGAGCCTTCTCAATCGAAGCCACCTGAGTCATCACATCGACGGAGGCTTTGGAAAACGGGTATGAGCCCGACTGCGGTATGTTGTGTACCAGCCCGATCAGATTTTTTTTCATTGGCAAACGATTATACCTTTCCTTCACCATTGCAGCGCTTCAAGGCCGATTGCATGATTGCCTCGATGAGAACTCCGTAAGACATTCCCGTCATTGAAGCAATAATACAGAGGTCAGAATTTTCCGGATGGAGTCCGGCAAGGGGGTTTACTTCCATGAAGTTTGGGATACCGGCAGCGTCAGCACGAAGATCAACCCGTCCCCCATCCCTGCAGCCAAGCCCTCGCCATGCGGCAAGGGCCGTTTCCTCCGCCCTTTTTGCCGTTTCGTCATTCACCAGGAGGTATTCCACCCTCTCCTTGAAATGTTCCTTATTCTGGTATGAATAGACATCGGCCTCGGCATTTTCCCTCAGCAGTACCTCTATCACGCCAATCGAGACAGCATTTTCTCCCGTTCCAAGTATTCCCACAGTAAATTCCCTGCCCGGGAGAAAAGCCTCTACCAGCACAGGCTGCCGGTAATCCCGGAGCATTCTCCTGCAGACGCTCTCGAGCGATTGGCGGTCTATAATCTTTGACGCGGAATCGATTCCCTTTCCAGTGCCTTCTGCCACCGGCTTTGCAAAAAGAGGGAAGGAAAGATTCACGGAAGATACGTCCGAAGGCGATGCGACAACACAAAAATCGGGCGTCGGTATGTCGATATCACGGACCACATGCTTCACCATTCCTTTATGCAATGTCAGGGAAAGTACCAGAGGATCGGAAAAGGTGTAAGGTATATCATATGCATCAAGAATAGCCGGAACCTGCGCTTCCCTCCCGTATCCATGCAGGCCCTCGGCAATGTTGCATACGAGATCCCAGCGATCGCCGTCATTCAAACGCTGCACAAGGGCCTTCACATTGCCGATCCGAACGGGTTCATACCCCAGGTCCTCGAGGCTCGTTTCTATCGCGTGAATGGTGTCTTCCCGGTCAAACTCCGCCGTCTCCTCGACACCGTACCCGGCACGGAGGTAATCATCACGCAGATCATAGGTAATACCAACTTTCATTTTCTTCACAAACTTCCCTTACATGACAAGTGCTCACGGTTCTCAGTTTTCCCGTCGAAATAGCGGTATATATTTCCCTCGTAATTCTTCAGAAGTATGTCGTCGCCATCGCGCCCCATCGCGTACTCGGGAGTGAGAGGAACCTTCCCCCCTCCGCCGGGGCAGTCAATGACATACATTGGAATGGCGAAGCCGCTCGTGTAGCCCCGGAGCCCCCTTGTAATTTCGAGACCCTTTGCAACGGAGGTTCGAAAATGGCCCGATCCGATAATAGGATCGCATTGATAAAGATAATATGGCCTGACGCGCATTTTAACCAGACCATGAACCAGCCGGCGCATCGTATCGACATTATCATTAATCCCGGCAAGCAAAACGGTTTGGCTCTGTAAAGGGATTCCGGCATTTGCGAGATTTTCGCAGGCCCTCTCCACTTCCTCCGTCAGCTCTTGAGGATGGGTAAAATGAATGCTCATCCACAGGGGATGATACTTGCGCAGCATCCTGCAAAGGGCAGGCGTGATCCTCTGGGGCAATACAACCGGGGCCTTCGTACCGATTCGCACCACTTCAACGTGAGGAATACGATGCAGCCTGGACAAAAGCCATTCCAATCTCTCGTCTGAAAGGGTAAGGGGATCGCCTCCCGACACCAGTACATCACGTATCGACGGATTTGATTCGATATACTCAATCGCCTTATTCCAGCTATCCGCCTTCATGTTTCGATGTGTCTGTCTCCCCACCATTCGGGATCGCGTACAGTACCGGCAGTAGGTCGAGCAGAAATCGGTCACAAGAAAAAGCACCCTATCGGGATACCGATGGACCACACCGGGGACAGGACTGTCGGCCTCCTCGCCCAGAGGATCTTCATGTTCGCCCTGATTTCTGACCTTCTCTGCCGTCACGGGAATGACGGTACGACGCAACGGTTGTAAAGGATTATCAGGATCGAGCAGGCTCGCATAGTAGGGGGTAATTGCAAGTGGAAATGCGGAGCCATCACCCTTCAGGGCAGTGCGCTCATCGTCACTGAGGCTCAGCATTCTTTCAAGTTCGCCCATCGTTGTGATACTGTGGCGGATCTGCCAGCGCCAGTCATTCCATTCGATGGGACTCACATCTTTGAAGAATCTTCTGCGAAACTCCGCAGTCCTGGCACTCATAAAAAATCCCGAAACGTTTGCACGTTTCGGAACAATCATCGCACCCGACGCACTCCGTATAGTCCTTCGTGGGACCGGGTTCTCCTCTTTCTCCGGTTTACTTTCAAGGGCTCCACATACGAGCCCGCCATCCGGAGGCTCTCCATCCTCAAGACAGGTATTCTGTTTTTCCATTTTTACGTATCTCCCCTCCTAAGAATTACAAAGTACATGGTCTTTATTCCTGTCTATTGATTCTCTTGAACCGGTTCCTCATCCGATTCTTCAATCGGCGCTTCTTCCTGCCCTTCATTTATCTCCGTAGTCAAGACTTCGTATGATGAGACATCAATCACGAAACCTGCTTCGTCCTCGATAATCTCTCCCGTCACCTTGACTCTTTCACCTACATGGTCAGTCAGTTCTATTCCTTGATCGCTCATCATTACTTCATAGGCCTGGCCATTGTCCGTGACAATTTGAAAATCATCATTTATCTCACCTACGAGCGACATCGTGTCACCCGCAAAAGCCACACCTGACATCAGGATGGCTGCAATTACCAACACGAATCCCACAACCACCATACCTTTCGCTTTTTGAAGCATAACCTCGCCCTCTCTTTCATACTGGAAATAGCGAAAATTTCTCAGTGATTGCACACCAATCCCTTTCGCCTTGTTTACTCCATGCATTAAGCAAACATCATGCCTAATTGGTAACCAATTAATATCATTTATTAAATTGCTTACTGTTGCCATTGATACCGGAATCAGGAGTTCCGATTTGATAGACATGGCGAAGGCATACTCACGGCTGTATGATATAACCAAAAGATATTATAGGAAAAAATGACAAAAGGAATTCATTGTTCCAGTTGCGGAAATATAGGTATTCCCGGTTCCGATAATGATCATTAATGGAAGAAGGGCGCCTTTCGGAACGGGTCTTTTCTTCCAGATAAGATTAAGAAAAGGAGGGACGGCAATGTCGTGACCTGGTACTTCCACACATTTTTCCCGGTCAGGATTTCGGATTGCCTTTCGGCACCTTGAAATCTTCCTTGCGAAGCCCGTGCTTCTTCATGAGTTTGAAAAGCTGACGAGTGGTGACCCCCGCTCTCCTGGCGGTACCACTGATGCTCCCCTGCTCTTCGGTTAATATTTCCTTTAAGTAGAGTCGCTCTATCTGCTCGATTCCCGCCTGCCGAAGTTCCTTTAACGTGATTGAGGAGTCGATCCTTATACCCCCGGCGCTGGTTTCGCTCTCAAAGAGTTCTCCCGGAAAACTCTCAGGCGTCAGTACCGACGACTGTTCTATAATGTGGGCCCGCTCGATAAGGTTCTGAAGTTCCCGGATATTTCCCGGCCATGAGTATCTCATAAAGGCGTCCAACACATCGGGATGGATGTCACGAATTTCCTTGTTTGAAAATTGATTCAATTTCTTCAAGAATATGTCGATAAAAAGTCGAATGTCTTCCTTCCGTTCACTCAATGGCGGAATCTCGATGGGAAAGACATTGAGACGATAATAGAGATCTCTCCTGAACTCACCGTCATCGGTCATCTTTTTCAAATCCGTGTTTGTTGCTGCGATCACCCGCACATCGGTTTCTATTGTTTCCTCACCGCCAACTCGCTGAAAGATACCATCCTGAATCACCTGCAGCAACTTTATCTGCGCTGAGGGGGTAATCGTGCCGATCTCGTCGAGGAACAGAGTTCCCCCTTTTGCAATCTCAAACTTTCCCATCTGCCTCTTCACGGCCCCCGTAAAGGCCCCTTTCTCGTGTCCAAAGAGCTCGCTTTCCAGGAGTGTTTCGGGAATCGCTCCACAATGGAGACTGATGAAGGGGGCTTTTTTACGGGCACTGTGCTGGTGAATAAGTTTTGCCAGTATGCCTTTGCCGGTTCCTGTATCGCCACTGAGAAGAACGATGCTATTTGTCAATGCCACCAACCGCGCCTTTTCGAACACCTGTTTCATGGCAGGACTTCTCGTCTGCACAATCTCCAGAGAATCACTCTCCCAGAATTTGTCACGGAGATACTCAAATTCGGACTGCATGATGATCGATTCATAAATGCTTTCGGCAACATATTTAACTTCATCAGGATCGAGGGGGTAGGTAAGATAATTGCTCGCCCCGGCCTTGACCGCCATCACCGCTTCCCTGATGGTTTCCGGTGGTGACATAACGATAATCTCTATATCGGGAGATGCAAACCAGAGGGGCTGCAAGGCCATCTTGTAACCGTTTCCCTCTATGTGGCGGCGCAACATATCGAGATCAATAAAGAGAAAGTCATAATGGCGCACCCGGAGCAACTCAAGGACCGTATTTATGTTTTGGGTCTCGTCAACCGCCCTCTTGCCGGGAAAACTCTTACAAATAGTTTGGAATGCGGTGCGATCTGAGGCTGCAACGAGGGCAGTGCGCAAATTTTCAGACCGATCTCGAGTTGATTTCACAATCGTCATCCTCCGATATGTTCTCCTTTGTTCGGGAGAAACCCCTCTTCAGCATCTTCAATAGAACAGAATCTATCGCTCTCCAGAAGCTCACTTCTCAGCCGGGGATTTTTTATCATTTCTTCCACTCCGAGGAGGTATCCTAATACATACGGCCAGAACTTTCGATAAAAAAATGCACTCCCGCTGACATGAGCAGCCTATTTACAGAGAGGAAGGCCAAGTGAAGGTTCGAGCCGATTGAGAGTTAGATCATTTTCCTCATTTCGTGTCATAGTTGGGAATGGTAAAACAGCTTCCCTGATGAAGGGCACAGAATGATGAGGAACTGAGTCTTTCATATAATCAACGGGCTTCATCACGCGTTGGCGCTCAAGCCGATTGATCGGCAAGTATCTTTCTTGCCTTCTCCACGTAACCTGCGACGATTCTCGACATCGCACCTACCTTTTTTGTTACTCCTCCGGCAGGCTACAGGCCCTTCCCTTCAGACTGAAGAGCAACCGAAGCACACTCTTTGTCCTCTCGCCGAAGATCCGCTCGGTAAAGACGTCACCGGCAACCCTCTTGGATATTTCCGATTTTGTGGGATAGACATGAACGGCACCTGCCATGGTGGAAAGTTTGACACCCCCTCCCAATGCAATGATCCATTCATGTATCAGTTCTCCCGCATGGGAACCGATGATCTGACAGCCAAGGAGTTTCCCCTTCGGCCCCACGAGGATCTTGATTTTGCCCAGGGACTCCCCCTCGGCAAGTGCCCGGTCATTATCCTCGAACTTCTCTTCGAAGAGATGATAGGGAACACCCTCCTTCTTCGCCCTCTTCTCATTGAGGCCTATGCTCGCCACCTCGGGATCGGTATAGGTACACCACCCGATTTTTGAATAATCGGCCTTCCGGGGCAATCGAAGTACTGCATTGGTGAGCGCGATACCGCCTTCATATCCCGCGACATGCGTAAAGGGTAATTTGCCGTTCACGTCGCCGCAGGCAAAGATGTGAGAAATATTCGTCCGCATTCGCAAATCGGTGGGAACGGCCCGTGAGGTAAACTCAATTCCGGCATTGCCGAGTCCCAGACCTTCAACGTTCGGCTTTCTTCCCGCCGCAACCAGAAGCGCATCACCCTCCAGAACGCTCATCGTTCCCGAACCGTTTGCCGGTACCACCGTGAGCCTGATCACTGAACCATCAGACTCTGCCTTCACCGCCCTGGTCTTGACATGAAACGCAACCCCTTCCAGTTCCATGCGGGATTTCAGGATCTCGGCCAGATCGGCATCCTCGGGACCGAGAATCTGGTCCATAAATTCCACCACGGTTACCTTCGACCCGAGACGCGCGAAGGCCTGCGACATCTCGAGGCCGATCGGTCCGCCACCAAGCACGATGAGACGGGACGGAAGCTCTCTCTGAGAGAAGACCGTTTCATTCGTCCAGTAGGGAACATCGTCAATGCCATCGACGGGCGGGGGGGTAGGGCTTGACCCCGTGGCAATGATCCACATACGCGCCGATATTCGATCTCCATTAATTTCAACAACATGGTCATCGGCAAAGACGGGTGCCCCAAAGCGAACCTCCGCTCCGAGACCGCAAAATCTCTCCGGCGAGTCATGGTGCTGAATCGTTTCAATGACCGAACGAACACGATCCATGACGGCCCCCAGATTGACGGGGGGCAACTTCAACGTGGGAAGCCCGAATTCTTGTGCCCTTTTCGCCTGGGCCCACACCGCGGCCGTCCTGATAAGCGTCTTTGACGGCACACACCCGTAATGCAGGCAGTCGCCCCCGAGTTTTTCCGCCTTTTCTATGAGAATTGTCTTTGCTCCGAACTGTGCGCCTCCCGCAGTAGCGGTCAGGCCCGCGGCCCCCCCTCCTATAATACCGAGATCATAATCGAAATGTGCCATATCCCTTCCTCTTTCTTTTCAACGAAAAAATGTTCGAATGGTACCCCCCCGCTATTGATGGCTTTTCCTCACCGTATATCAGCTAAACCTGCTTTCATCACGGAGAGTACTCAGAACGCCTTGCCGAGGGTCTTTCAAGGGCAATGAGCCGGAGTGCTTTTCTCGAAGGAAATCAGGCAGTACCTTACTGCCCTGCCTCCAGCCCATAGAACGCAGCTCCCATAAGTGCGGCCTTTGGATTGGTAATCACGTGAATGGGGATTCTTTCCATAAGATCCGAGTAACGACCCTTGTTTTTAAATGCCCGCAAAAAAAGCGGCTTCTCAAGGAATGTAATGATACGCGGCGGGATACCTCCGCCGACATAAAGACCACCCGTTGCCATGACCTTCAGTGCCAGGTTTCCCGCTTCCGCGCCGAGGACAGATACGAAGATGTCGATCGCGGCGGCACAGAGCTTACATGACTCTTCTTCGATCAATGCCTCTCTCACGATCACCGGCGTCGCATCCTCGACACGGGACAGCTCTTCGGCAAGCCAACCAGGCTCCTCCCCGTAACCACCGGCATCCCGGAGAAATTGATAAATATCGGGGATTGCCATTCCTGAACATACCCGCTCATAGCTGACGTGATCATATTTTTTGCTCATATATTTCAATAAGTTAATCTCGATTTCACTGGTCGGCGCAAAGTCGGCATGGCCTCCTTCTGATGCATGGGCACTGTAGCAAGATTTCTCGCAGGTGAGGAAGGCTTCACCGAGACCGGTTCCCGGTGCGATGACTCCAACTGTCCCCGCCTCCACCGCTTCCCCTTTGTTGAGGGTAATAAGATCATCCTCCTGAAGAAGAAGCACGCTATAGGCGACGGCCTCCAGGTCATTGATAAGGCGAGCACGCTTGACCTTCAGTTTTTTAATGATATTTTCTTCCGAGACCATCCAGGGAAGATTCGTGGTTTTCACCTGCGAACCAATAACGGGGCCGGCAATGCCAAAGGCCGCATAATCGACGGCAACAGACTCAGATTCGAGAAATTCCTCAACGATGGCTTCGAGACTTTCATAGTGCCTACTGGGAAAGGTCTTTTCAACAATTGGTTTTCGCGCACCCCTTTTCCGAGAATAAATGCCGAGATTTGTTTTGGTACCCCCGATATCGCCAGCAATGAGCATTATTTCTTCCTTCTAAGAGAAAAATTCGGCTATAATATCCGTGAGCAAATGAACATTTCTTTCACAATAACAACAAATTCTATGGGGAATTTTTTAGCTTCAACCGGAAATCATATCAGAAAACCTTCACTTGAACTCGGGAAAAGCAGATACACGCTTCAGAATCGTTTATAGTATGGCAGGCAAATAATACAGTATATTTATATTTATGTTCAATATAATTCTAAGATAACAAGAGGGAATGAAAGCGAAAGACAACACGTTCACCAAACCATAATACATGAGTGAAATTAATGAATGCAATTCTCGCAACACATGAGGCCTATGTCCGGCTTACAATATTTCTGGGGCTGTTTATCGCTATTGCCGTCGCGGAGACACTGTTCCCCCGGCGAGTCCCGGGCTACCCGAAAGGAACTCGATGGTTCAACAATCTCTCCATCACACTGTTAAACACCGTCGCTCTTCGCCTGTTGTTTCCCCTTGTTCCTGTCGGCTTCGCCGTGTACTGCGCGGAAAAAGGGTTCGGTCTATTAAATAATCTCGATTTCTCTTTATGGATCAAAATAGTCATCGGCGTGATTGTCCTTGATTTCATCATATATCTCCAGCACTTCATCTTTCATTCGCTGCCGCTTCTCTGGCGTCTCCACGTGGTGCACCACACCGACAGGGATTTCGATATAACGACGGGCCTTCGGTTTCATCCGATCGAAATTATCCTCTCGATGGGGATAAAGCTCCTCGCCGTTTATACACTCGGTCCGCCCGCCACGGCTGTTCTCATCTTCGAGGTTCTCTTAAACGGCATATCCATGTTCAATCACGGCAACATTCATATCCCCGCCGGTGTCGACAAAATTCTCCGCCTCTTTGTGGTGACCCCCGATATGCATCGCGTCCATCACTCGGTGATTATCCGGGAAACCAACAGCAATTATGGATTCAATCTGCCCTGGTGGGATCGTCTCATGGGTACCTACAGGGCCCAGCCGGCCCGCGGACACGACGGAATGACCATCGGTATCGGCTGGCTGAGAGAGCCGAAACGACTTACCCTCCCCTGGCTTCTTGCGATGCCCTTCACCGGCAAGGCGGGAATCCACTTTACGAAGATCGGGAAGGTAATAGAATAAACAGATATTTGAACGATCCGAGATTTATGATAGTATCGAAACATACATAAAAAATCCCTGGTATCTTCACACCGGACAGGGGGGAAGTATCCTATGTCGTGGCAGATTAGTCCAAAAGTGAAGGACCTGCTGAAGAAGGGGGAGGATCTCATCGGCCTGGACCCGGAGGAAGCCGAATTCCTTCTTCATCTCGATATTGAAAGCAGAGAAACCTATGCCCTCATGGAGAGTGCAAACAGGATATCCCGCGAGCAGTTCGGCCACAAGGGAGAAAATCATCTTCACATCGGGATCAATGTCGAACCCTGTCCATTTAACTGTAAGTTCTGCTCTCTGACCGAGGCAGCCGGTATCTTTACCAGAACAATTCCCTTCAGCAATGACGACATCATCAACTGGGCAACCAACGCCGAGGCGAAAAATGCCGATGCCCTCAACATCATGACGACGGGAACCTACAGTTTCGATCGTCTTCTTGAAGTGGGGAAAATGCTGGGGGAAAAGGTATCGACGCCACTCGTGGCAAATACCCGCGATATAAATTACAAAGAAGGAGAGCAGCTTTTAGATGCAGGATTCGTCGGGGCCTATCATGCAGTCCGCCTCGGCGAAGGAAGAGACACGCCCTTTAAACGGGAAAAACGTATAAAAACCATAGAGGTAATAAAAGATGTCGGCCTCTCGTGGATGAACTGTGTCGAACCGGTGGGACCCGAACACAGCATCAGAGAAATAGCCGAATTGATGATCCTGGCACGAGACCATGGTGCAATATACAGCGGTGTCATGCGGAGAATCAATTTTCCGGGATCACCTTTCGAGCCCTTCGGCATGATAACCGAACGTGAAATGGCACGGATGGTGGCGGTGAGCCGCCTCGTGATGGGTGCCGTCCCCAGGGCCCATTGTCTTCATGAACCGAGTTCCCTTTCCCTTATCGCGGGGGGAAACCTCTTCTTTCCGGAAGTGGGAGCAAGCCCCCGTGACAGCGAGGCCGATACGGGAAAGGGGAGGGGAAAAAGTATCGAGGAATGCCGTCAGATTTTCCGGGAGACGGGGTGGAACCCCGATCTTCCGTCCAACTGTTTTGAGGCCGCATCCGCCATCGGAATAACCGCTGAAAAGAACTCGACGAGAGCTGCACTCTCTCAGCACTGATACTCATCCTCCACCGACCTCCCTTTGAGAACGGGGAGTGTCCATCATTCATCGACAGGGGGATTTTTGCGAATGAAGGCATCGTCACATATCATACTGGTTTTGTTGGTCATCACCCTCGTCACCGGGGCGACTGCCGGAGAAATAGGTCCAGGTCATTACCGGGTGGGAACATGGAAAACGGCCCAGACCATCCAGCCCTTCTTTTACGAAAAAAACCTGAAGCCCGACAATAAAATCTCAGTGTTTCCCTTCACCAATCCCGCCGATCAGAAAACCGCCCTCCTTGCCGGAAGCCTCGATATGTGCGGAACGACCATTGCACACGCCATACATTCCGCATCAAGGGGAGAACCCGTCGTCATTGTCGCCTCACTCTGCAATAAATGTTCGGCCCTGGTTGTTGGGAGCAATAGTCCCATTCAGTCCGTTTCAGAGCTGAAAGGCAAAAAAATCGGCTACGTTCCGGGGACGATGCACGAGGTGCTCCTTCGTGAAACCCTTTCACAGCACGGTCTTTCTCCCGACAAAGATGTGCGTCTTATGAGGGTTGATTTCTTCGATATGGGGGTGGCACTGGGGCGCGGCACTATCGACGCATTTCTCTCGGGCGAACCATTTCCCACACGGGCGACCGTCGAGGGCTACGGAAGGATCCTCTCATATCCCTACTTCGGGGAAACGATCGGCACGATCAATGCAGGGATGCTCGTTCTCCAAAATACGATAGAAGAAAACCCCGAGAAGGTCTACGCGCTCGTCCTGGCCCATGCCAGGGCAACAGAATACCTGAAATCTCATGAAGATGAATGGCTGGAAAGCGCATCGCAGTTCGGGACACCACTGGAAATACTGGAAAAGGCAGCCCCGAACATGGAGCTTGGCTGGTATATGGATGATACATTTACTCAGCGGGTTCGTGCTCTGGGCATGAGAATGAAGACCCTCGGCATCATAGCGACGGAACCGGACTATGACACACTCATTGATCGTTCCTTCGTGAACAGGATCAGGCAGGAAAAATCGTTCCAATAGCGGCCCCTTACCATCTTCGAAGAGACTATATGGACAGAAAAGACGATACGAAAAAAATGACACGGAACATCCTGCCCTGGATACTGCCCGTGGCCCTCATAGTTATATGGTTTTTCGTCAGTCGCACAGATATTATTCCCGGCTATCTCCTCCCCGACCCGATAAGGATACTCAAAACTGCCTCTCTCTATATCTTCTCCGAACCAGGCTCCTCACCCTATGCGGGGAGGTTTATCCATGACGCGGCAGCAAGTATGATTCGTGTATCTCTCGGGTTTCTGATCGCCACGCTTCTCGGTCTTCCTCTGGGCATACTTTCCGGCCGGGTTGCCGAAGTTAACAGTTTTTTCAACACCTTTATCAATGGCCTCAGGGCTATTCCCGGCATTACGTGGCTTCCGCTCGCCATGGTCTGGTTCGGGATCGGAGTGAGGACAACGGTCTTTCTTGTGGCCATGGCTGCATTTTTCCCCATCTATCTGAATGCCGCCGCCGGTGCACGGCAGATCAATCCACTCCTTCTTCGCGCGGGGGCCATGATGGGAGTGGGAAGAGTGCGCGGATCCTATGCGGTTTTGCTTCCCGGGGCGATGCCGCATATTATGACCGGATTGAGGCTCGGTCTCGGAATCTCCTGGGCCTATCTTGTCCTCGGAGAGTTGACCGGGGTTCCCAATGGCCTCGGTGCCGTAATCATGGATGCCCGCATGATCGGCCAGATTGACATGATCATCGTGGGCATGATCCTCATCGCAATCGTCGGCAAATTGAGCGACGCCTTTTTAATTGCTGTTTTGAAAATTTCGTTCAAAAGTGCACGGAGAATGCCATGAACGTATTCAAAGAAAAGGTGAAAACAAACCTGAGGCATGCGTCAACGATCCCGGCACTTGAGGCGACCGATATAACAATGCGATTCAAAGTAAACGGGATTTCCAAAACGGTCCTCGATCGCATCAGCTTCGCCGCCTACCGGGACGAATTTACCTGCATCGTCGGCGAGAGCGGTTGTGGAAAGACCACCCTTCTCAATATCCTGGCAGGGTTTCTCCCTCCCAGCGCGGGAGAGGTAACGGTCATGGGGACCGCTGTTCATCGTCCCGGGCCGGATCGCTGCGTCGTTTTTCAGGAAGACACGCTTTTCCCCTGGCTTACCGTCCGCGAAAATATCGCCTTCGGCCTGAAAGGAGTGAGCAGAGAATCGAAACGTCACATAAAGGAGGAAGTGGACAGATTTCTCGCCCTGGTGGGGCTTACCGATTATCAGAATTATCTGCCCCGGGAAATTTCAAGCGGCATGAAACAGCGAGTTGAACTGGCACGCGTCCTTATCCTCGAGCCGCATATCATCCTTATGGACGAACCTTTTGCATCGCTCGATTACCGGACACGCCGCGAAATGCAGAATCTTCTGGTATCTCTCTGGCAGAAGTTGCCCCAGACGATACTATTTGTAACCCACGATGTGGACGAGGCCATCGTCCTTGGAGACAAAATAGAAATCATGGACATTAACCCGGGGCGGATTCATGAAGAACTTCATATCCCGTTGGAGCGGCCGAGAAATATCAGTCAAAATGAATTCGGCCTTTACAGAGATAAGCTGCATAGCTTTTTGTGCGATTAATCGCTTCGAAACAAGGGACATCGAGCAACAATACGTTAGAGAAGGTGACAGGTAAGAATGACGAATAATTCCCAAAAACCACAGAACGGATTGCCGAATGTATGTATCACCATCGCTGTTATCATACTCTGCCTTTGCCTTTTGGCGACGACAATGCAGGCAGAAGAGGGAAAGGACATTCTCTTCCATGAAGATTTTGCTGACCTTGAGGCGTGGAAACCTTTTACATTTCCTAAGATAGAGAGGCACAGTTCCTATTCGATCTTACAGGAGGGAGCGGTCTCCTACCTGAGAGCGGAGAGCAATTCCTCGGCTTCGGCCCTTCTCTATAAGAACTCTTTCGATATCAACAGGTATCATAAGGTGCGATGGCAATGGCGGATTGAAAAGGTCTATGAGAAGGGAAATGCCGCCCTAAAGTCCGGTGATGATTATCCGATCCGCGTTTACGTAATGTTCAAGTACGATCCCGAGAGCGCCGGTTTTAAGGAAAGACTCACCTATGGAATTGCAAAAGCCTTTTACGGGGAATACCCGCCCCACAGCAGTCTGAATTATATCTGGAGCAATAAACAACAGGATGAAAAAATTATTCCAAGCCCCTACACCGACCGGTCAATGATGATCGTCATGGAATCGGGAGAGGAAAAGGCGAATACCTGGGTTGATGAAGAGGTGAATGTCATGGATGATTATAGAAAGGCCTTCGGAAGACCGCCGCCATCAACGGCAAGTATTGCTATCATGAACGACTCCGACAACACAGGGGAGGACTCCGTCTCATACATAGATTTCATAGAAGTGTACCGATGAACAAAAAAGGGTGCGTGGTCATATTTGCACGATATCCCGAAAGGGGGAAAATAAAGTCACGGCTGGCCACGGTCTATGATCCTGGCTTTATTGCAGGCCTCTATCAAAATTTTGTCGATGACCTCATCGTTATGCTGCGAGGTGGAGACCTTCCCTTCTTTATCGCCGTTCATCCACCTGAAAAAGAAAAGCAGATGAAACGTCTCTTCGGAAGAGAAATCGCCTCTATCCCTCAGGAAGGCTCCGATCTGGGAGAGCGGATGAAAAATGCCTTCATCCGGTGTTTTTCAAAAGGCTTCGAATCCGCCGTCATTATCGGAAGCGATATCCCCGATCTTCCCGCTGAAATTCTCAAAGAGGCACTCGATGCACTGGGAAAAAACGACGTTTCCATAGGCCCCGCCGAGGACGGGGGCTACTATCTTATCGGATTCAGGAAAGCAACCTTCACCCCCGACGTTTTTGAGGGCATTTCCTGGGGCACCGACACCGTTTTCAAAGAGACACTCAAAGCTTTGCATGCAAAAAACCGCACCGCCCACATTCTGCCGCAGTGGAACGATATCGATACGCCCGAGGATATTGACGGATTTTTGGAAAGAAATGAACGAACCGCTGCACCACATTCAAGGACCATGTCATGTCTGGCAAAAGCAGCCTATAACAAGGGCGAGAGTTCGTCCCTGAAATTCTCCATCATCATTCCCGTACTCAATGAATCCGAAACAATTAATTCAATAATCGATCACCTGGAGGGGCTCGGGGGTCAATATTCTTTTGAATGCATCGTTGTCGACGGGAGTGACGATGGTGAAACCATAAGGGAAATAACCAGAAAAAATGTAAAAACCGTCATTTCCGAAAGGGGGCGGGGCCGACAGATGAATACAGGGGCATCCGTTGCCTCAGGAGAAATCCTTCTTTTTCTCCATGCCGATACAAAACTCCCGGAAAGCGCACTCGATCATATCGCTTCCGTAATGAAAAATGACCGCTACGTCGGAGGAGCCTTTGATCTTGAGATCGCCTCGGAAAACCCCCTCCTTCGCCTTATTGAAAAGGCGGCCTCGATACGTTCTCGCATCACGAGGATACCTTACGGCGACCAGGTCATCTTTATACGAAGGGCGTTTTTTGAGGAGCTGGGCGGATTCAAGGATATTCCAATTATGGAAGATGTGGATATTATGCAGCGGATCAAAAAACAAAAGCGCCTCATTTATATCAGCAGAAAACGGGTCCGCACATCACCCAGACGATGGGAAACGGAGGGAGTCGTCTATGCGACCCTCAGAAACTGGTTGTTAATGATTCTCTATCTCCTGGGGATGAAATCTGAGAAACTTGTCCGGTTCTATAAATGAGTTTTTCGATCTCTAAAAAGGCATAAGTTATTGATCTAAAATTGGGGTCTGTCCCCAATTATCGCTTGTCAAGAATTTAGTATTGAGTCCCCTGAATTTCCAAAATATTTTAACCTGTTCGTTTTATTTCTTCCTGAAGTCTTAGCTTTGAGATTATTAAAATGATACCAGATTTCTTTTTGTAATCATCGTTTAACTGTAACTGATAGATTTAAAAACTTATTTTTCCAATATTATTTGTGGAAATCGATTCCAGGAATCAAGCATAGAAACGATCCTCTAGCAAAGTTATCGGACATACTAAAACAAATTTTCATGGTTAAAATCACGTTGACAACTCATCCGCATAAAGATAGACTTCCATTCTGAGGCATAACTTTATCAAGACCCTTTTCCCATAAATGAGCGACCCCTGTATTAATTCGCATTACACTCCGCAATGTCTGGCCTGTTTCGTTCTTAAAAAGTAAATACGCAAAATCTGAATAACTTCTTATCGCCTCATTTCATGTATGGTTAAGATTTTTTACATGCAACAAAACGGAGGAAGGAGGAGGTTACCATGAAAACCAGGATTATCTCCATTTTAAGCATTACTGCACTTTTATTGTGCTTTGTGGTGTTCACCGGACAGGTCATTGCAATATCTCCGGCGAAAAACATTATGGCCCCCGGCGACTACGCTATTGGCAATCCGAGAGATGACCGGCCTGACCCATTGACAAACAGGATGCGCGTCCTGAAGCAGACGGCGGTGATCGCCACACTGCATGGCAAGGCTTATGGACTGACATATCAGGTTGCCCGGGGCCAGTTTGTTGAGTTGGAACGTCAGGGGGAAGACGCAATCTTGACAGTCCTCGGCGAATTCAGCGACTATCCCCACAACAGCATCCCCGAGCCGGACCGTAACATTGACAATACTACCATCTGGAGGGCGGATTTCGACCGGGATTATTATGAGAATATGCTTTTTGCCGAGGCCTCCGGGGCAAACTCGATGCGAAATTACTTCATCGAGCAGTCCTCAAACCGGTATGCGGTCTACGGTGATGTAACCGACTGGCTCCAGGTTCCAGGCAATGCCTGTGATTATGACGACGGCGATCCGGGGCCCGGTAGTGTCATAAACGTATGGCAGTTCCTTATCGATTCTCTAAACACTTGGTATGATTTACAAATTGCATCGGGTAAAACGCCCGCTGAAATTGATGCCTATCTCAGTCAGTTTGACCTGTGGGATCGCTACGACTGGGACAACGACGGCAACTTCGATGAGCCGGACGGCTACATCGACCGCATACAATTCGTACATTCAGGAGAAGGTAATGAAGCAATCGACAACGCGTTAGGTGATTGCGCCATCTGGAGCCATAGCTGGTATGCCTACTATGATATGATTGGCATCACTGGACCGTCGTCCGACTTTCTCATGGGCGGTGTCCAGATCGGCGATAGTTCCTACTGGGTTAACAAGTACACCATCATGCCGGAGAATGGTGGGATCGGCGTATTCGCCCATGAGTTCGCCCACGATCTGGACCTGCCCGACCTGTATGACACCGCCGGCATCGCAGGCTTTGTCGAAAACGCCACCGGTTACTGGACGCTGATGTCCGCCGGCAGCTCGCTCAGCGACGGTACCGAAGATACCGCCTCAAAGCCGGGGCATATGGGCGTATGGGAAAAACTTCAGCTCGGCTGGCTGAATTATGAGGTAGCCTCTGCAGGCCAGAAATCGCAACATAAACTCGGCCCTGCTGAGACCAACACCAGACAGGCGCAGGGTCTTTTTGTCCTACTTCCTGATAAAGAAATCACAACGGTGATTGCCGAACCGCATTCCGGGTCCTACTTTTACTACAGCGGTTCGGGAAACGACCTGGACAATGTCATGTACCGGGCATTCAATCTGGGTTCAGGTGCATCGTTGACGGCCTGGGTGAACTTTGAGATTGAATTGGACTGGGATTATGCCTATCTCGTTATTTCCACCGACGGCGGCGTTAGCTGGGAAAACCTGTATACCAATTTCTCCACGACAGACGACCCCAATGGCCAAAACTTCGGCTTAGGCATAACCGGTGACTCCGGCGGGTGGAAGGAGTTGACGGCCGACCTGTCTGCCTACACGGGTGACATATTAATCGGTTTTCGTTACTTGACCGACTCTTTTGTGTCCGAAAGGGGCTTCATGGTGGATGATATCGCTATCACAGGCTACCCGACTGACGGCGCTGAATCAGAAACCGGCTGGATCTTCAGCGGTTTCCAGGTAACTACCGGCACCGAGTCGGGTTCTTTCTTCAATGCCTATGTGGCCGAGTTTCGTCAGTATCGGGGCTATGATGATTCCTTGAGGACCGGCCCATTCAGTTTCGGGTACCTCCACGAACCCGTATTGATTAAATGGGCCGAACGCTTTCCCTACCAGGATGGCCTGCTGATCAGCTACTGGGACACCTCACAATCGGACAACAACACCAGCGTCCACCACGGGGAGGGGCTGCTGCTGCCAATCGACGCGCATCCCGAGCTGCTCTACTGCCCCGATGACAGCATATGGGTCAACCGGATACAGACATACGATTCGACCTTCGGCCTTGAAGATACGGATCCGATTATGCTGCACTGGTTCGGTGAAGAGTCTTATCTTCCCAGTCTTTCCGCCGCGCCACTATTTGACGACAGCAACCAGTACTACAGGCCTGCCAATCCTTTCGGTGGAGTGATTAATCCCAATACCGGTACGCAAATCCGAGTAAAGAGCATAAGTGCTCTGGGCAGTTTCATGCAAGTGGAAGTGCGCCCGTCACAATAGGCTGTCATCAGTAATCAGAGCCCCCGACTTAACGGGGGCTCTTTAATTTTGAAAAATACATTGATTGCACCAAGCGGATTCAGTAATTGTAAGTAGGTGCCATTGTGCAATGCATACAACCTGCCAAGAGACAGGAAAAGTGACCATCTTGTCAACTACCCCCCCTTAATTTATGCGCTTGAGGTGGGAACCCAACTTGTCATGTATGTTGTGGATATTGAATTTCTGAAGGAGTTGGCAATGAATCGTCAAGAACTTCCTGTTGATCTTCCCCCGAAATAACAGACACCCAGTTAAGCTGCCATAGACAACCTGCCAAAGTCAACAGGAGAAACATATCCTATGGATGA